>CACFLF010000064.1 GCA_902567115.1 uncultured Alphaproteobacteria bacterium | reverse complement strand
TTGGCGATGGTGTTTTTGAAGTCAAAGCGACTAACGGAGACACTAAACTAGGTGGTGAAGATTTCGATAACGTATTGATAGACTATTTTGCATCAGAATTTAAAAAAGAACAATCTATTGATTTGAAGACTGACAAACTTGCTCTTCAAAGATTAAAAGAAGCAGCCGAAAAGGCAAAAATTGAATTGTCTACTACCCCTCAAACGGAAGTCAACCTTCCTTTCATTACAGCAGATGCATCAGGTCCAAAGCATTTAAATATAAAACTTTCAAGATCTAAATTTGAAACTTTGGTATCTGATTTAATTGATAGGTCAATTGAGCCATGCAAAAAAGCACTTAAAGATGCAGGTTTAAGTGCTGGAGAAATTAACGATGTTATCTTGGTTGGAGGAATGACCAGGATGCCAAAAGTTATTGAAGCGGTAAAAAATTTTTTCGGAAAAGAACCTAATAGAAGTGTAAATCCGGACGAAGTTGTGGCACTAGGAGCCGCTGTCCAGGGAGGCGTTTTGTCAGGCGATGTAAAAGATGTTTTATTGCTCGACGTAACTCCATTATCTTTGGGTATTGAAACTCTTGGGGGTGTGTTTACAAAATTAATTGAAAAAAACACCACAATACCAACAAATAAGAGTCAAATTTTTTCAACTGCTGATGATAACCAATCCGCTGTAACAATAAGAGTTTTTCAAGGCGAAAGACAAATAGCAGCCGACAACAAATTACTTGGTCAGTTCGATCTTGTTGGAATTCCCCCTGCGCCAAAAGGGTCACCTCAAATTGAAGTTACTTTCGACATTGATGCCAATGGAATCGTTAAGGTGTCAGCAAAAGACAAAGCAACAGGCAAAGAACATCAAATTCAGATTAAAGCTTCTGGGGGCTTATCTGATGAAGAAATTGATAAGATGGTAAAAGATGCTGAAGCCAATGCAGACGCTGACAAAAAGAAGCTAGAAACTATTGAAGCTAGAAATAATGCTGATTCAATAATACATAGCACTGAGAAGAGTTTAAAAGAACATGGTTCTAAAATCCCAAAAGAAGATAAAGAAAAAATCGAAAAATCATTGGAAACTCTTAAAGAAACTTTAAAAGATGAAAAAGTTGACACTAAAGTTTTGAAAGAAAAAACTGACTCACTAATTCAAGACTCAATGAAATTAGGTGAAATAATGTACAAGGAGGCTCAGGAAAAAGCTGCAAAAGAATCTAAAGAAACAGGAGAAAAAAATCAATCAGGCAAAGGAAAAGATAAAAAGAAACAAGGTAAAAAAGATCCCGAAGTAATGGATGCTGACTTCGAGGATGTCACCGAAAAGAAATCAAAAAAGGATGACGGTGATAAAAAGGAAAAATCAGCATAACTCTTTAGTAATATGCCAAAAAATGATTATTATGATGTCCTTGGTGTTTCTAAGGATTCGGATTCAGCAACTATCAAGAGTTCATACCGCAAGTTAGCTATGAAATATCACCCTGACAAAAATCAGGGTGATCAAGAGGCTGAGACTAAATTCAAAGAAATCTCAGAGGCTTATGAGGTCCTATCTAACCCAGAAAAAAGGGAAGCTTATGATACTTACGGACATGATGCCTTTTCACAAACTGGTGGAGGGTTCTCCGAAGGTTTTGGAGGTGGCTTTGGAAATTTTTCCGACATATTTGAAGACTTCTTTGGAGATTTAGGGGGAAGGTCTTCAAAAAGAAGGGAACAAAGAGGGCAAGATTTAAAATACGAAATTGATGTTGATTTGAGGGAGGCTTACACTGGAACAAAAAAAGAAATTTCTTTTGATACTCTTATAAGATGTAGCGACTGCAATGGTTCAGGTTCTGAAAAGGGCAACGGACTAAGAGACTGCGATGTTTGTGGAGGGTCAGGAAGAACTAGGGCTTCTCAGGGTTTTTTCACCGTTGAACGAACATGCTCCTCTTGTGGTGGCGCAGGGCAGGTAATTACGGACCCCTGTAATACGTGCAGTGGAGAGGGAAGAAGAAGAAAAAATAGAAAACTTGAAGTGAATATTCCTGCTGGAGTTGAGGATGGAAGCAGAATTAGACTTTCTGGAGAGGGTGCTGTAGGTCAGAATGGCTCATCACCAGGAGATC
>CACFLF010000063.1 GCA_902567115.1 uncultured Alphaproteobacteria bacterium | reverse complement strand
TTTAAAATTGATGCTGCCACGTATTTTCTATCCTCAATTGACAGAGTCCCAAAATAAATTTTATTGGCATCATTAATAAAATGTTCAACTTCAGATATATTTTTATCCAAAGACAAACTGTTTACTTTTTGTTCGTCATTAGAATTATTACTTAAGTCAGTAATAATTTTACATGACTCAATTTCTCCAATAGGGCTTATTGTGCGTTTTAGCAAGGCATCATCTATGTGAGACTCGTCTTTAATCTCAATTATTGCTTCGATCTTAATTTTTTTTACCATTCTTTTTTTATATCCCCTACTCAAGATATCAAAAGGTTAGAAATTATTCTTATTTATTTAATTTTTTGATACAAGAACAATAATTTATTTAGCTCAATCTTCTATAATTATACTTGCAAGTAGTCACAAATAAAAAAATAGCAATTTAATTTATATTATCGCTACATTGTTAAGCTTTTCAGAACACTTGATGTTTCAAACTTTGAAAAACTGCAACTTCGCATTATAAAGTAATAAAAGCTATTAGTGAGATGGGATAATACAGAGATAGAGGAAAAAATATAATAAAAAAAATATTCTTTTAAAACAACCGATATCAGAATCAATTAAAAAGTATTAGACTAATTTGCACCTTTCATACTTAAAACCTCTTCCATTTTTTCTGACATTTCGGATTTACCTGTTCTACTGTCACCTACTGTAGCAACCGTGATACTTATTTCATCGACTTTTTTTCTAAGTTTTCCCACTTTATCAATTGCTGTTGTTTTTATTAGATTAATCATATCTTTAGCAGCTCTTTCTGGCCCCTCGTGCTCTACTAACTCTCTGTTGTTAAAACCACATTCAATGAGCCTTTTGTCGGTATTTTTTGCGTAAACGCCAGCCATAAGCATGCTATGCGCTACTCCAATTTTCATTTTTCCAGATTCAACTCTTTGTTTTATAATATCGAAAAACTTCTTCTCGATATCTGAGAATTTTTTTGATAAATCAATATGTTCAGGTAAGTCTACCCAGTTTTCATCTTTCAACAATGGGAATGGGTTTGCCCAATAGCTAATTTCAATTTTTCCTCTATGCGTTTGAGTACTTCCTGCTGCAACCCTTGCTCCTTTTCTAAAATGTTCGAGAGCTTCTTCGACATTCATCTCAACGTCCATGCATGATTTTCCAGGCTCTATTAAATCATAATTATTTAAATAAAGTAATATATCTAGCTCTGACCCATTTGAAACTTCAGTATAATCAGTAACTGGAACAATTTGTCGAGCATTAGTTCCAGCGTGTTTATTATATCCTATTTCTCTGCCTTCCATCTGCATTTTTGTATGTTCGCTAAATCCATCCAAACATGCAAATGCTCCTGTTTCAGTACCAAAAAAATAAGGTACTCCTTCCTTAAAGTCTGATGCATTATTATCTGATTTATTAAATAATGAAGCCCTTCCCATATCATCTGCTTTAATAAAAGAATCTGAAATATAAGGCTCATTAGTTTTGGAATCAAATTTAACTAAATAACGTGTGCAACCGCAATGAAGTGGTAAGTGATCGTTTAATATGCATAAAACGTTATGTAATGTTAAAATTGGTTTTTTTCCGTATCCAAAATACTTGCAGTCATCAATGTTTGGTATCAACCCCACCAAAAGGTTATTATCCTTATCGTAATAATACCCCAAATCATCCATCGTAGAATGTGGGCAACCAAAAATGAAGATACCATCTGGTTTTTTATTAACCAGTTTTCTTACCTTTGAAAATGGAAATAGATTTAAAAGACCGGGTTCTAACTCAATGCAACCTCTAGATTTGTGAATGTATGCAATGATGTTCCAACCACCAACCTCGAAAGGAATTGCAACGTAATCTTTTGAATTAAATAAATTATCTTTATAAGGGTTTTTATTTAAGGCAAAAAACGGAAATGCCCTTTTGTTTGCATGTGTAGTATAGTGAACACCTGTTCTCATATCAGCATGAGTAGTTAAAGGAACCTTATTTAAATTTGTATAAGATTTGGGTAATTCAATATTATCTCCCGAAATCTCACCACATGTCACATTTGGTTGGCATTCTAGACCTTGACTTCTTCTCACACCAATTCCCATGTCCACTTTAGATAG
>CACFLF010000062.1 GCA_902567115.1 uncultured Alphaproteobacteria bacterium | reverse complement strand
AATTAAATCTCACCATAATGTTGGTGGATTACCAAAAAAAATGAAACTGAAATTACTCGAACCGTTATCAGAATTATTTAAAGATGAAGTTAGGTTGTTAGGCAAAGAACTCAATGTTCCAAAAGCTTTTTTGAATAGACACCCTTTTCCTGGTCCAGGTCTAGCAATAAGACTTTTGGGATGTGTAAATGAAAAAAACATAAAAATTTTGAGAAAGGCCGATTCAATTTTTATTAAATTAATAAAAGAAGAAGGTTTGTATGACAAAATTTGGCAAGCATTTTGTGTTTTACTCCCAATAAATACCGTTGGCGTAATGGGTGATAATAGAACCTATGAGAAAATTTGTGTGCTAAGAGCAGTAACGTCTATTGATGGGATGACGGCTGAAACTTATCAATTTAAAGATGATTTTATAAAGCGTTGTGCAAATGAAATTATTAATCGTGTGCCTGGAATAAATAGAGTTTGCTACGATATAACATCTAAACCACCAGGAACAATTGAATTTGAATGAGAGAGTTATGCTTAATTTGCAGGGGATTTGTAAAAAAGATAAATAGTTACTCACATAAATGTTAGAAATGCTGTTTTTATTTTTCTACTCTTTCTTCAGGTTATGGTTAGAAAGTAAAAGGTCATGAACATATTCGCAAACATAATTTCAGGAAAATATTAACAATTTTTTTGTTTTTAAATTAATGACTTACAATCAAACGCGACTGATTCACAAACTGTTGAACTTCGGTTAATGATCGAGCGAGTTGGACTCGGCGTACCAAATTAAGTTAACTTTTTAAGCTCTTCTCAATAGTTTTCGTTAACTCTTCGATATGTAATAAGTGCATCCCAAGACCGTTACCTACTTTTGCATTTCCATTGTAAAAGGAGTCACCTATAGGATAAATTATTTTATTATGATATTTAGGTAAATCTTTATAAAATAATTTTACTCTGGGAATATATGCGAAAGGAGGCTCTAAATAAATTTGGCTGTCTATGGGTTTGTTTTTCAATATAAGATTTATCAATTCAATTATTCTGCTGTCAATTTTTAATTTAATCTTTTCTTCAAGCTGTGCAAATTCATTGATATGAATTCTGTTTTTAAGTAAATCTTGAAATATTTTTATATTCGATTCTTTTATATTAATTATAATTAGAACTTCATTAAGTTCTTTAATTAACTTCCCCATCCAAATATAAAAAAGATTATCACGATTATTTTTATTTACGTAATCAGTTATTATAGTGTTTAAATTTTCTGTGATTCCAACTATTTTGAATTGATAATTAATTATCGGTTTATCGAGAAAAAACGGATAATGATAATTATTTTTTTCTTTCAAGAGAAATGACAAATTCTCAGTGTTATTTTCATTAGTCGGTATATTAAGTAAAATTTTTTTTGTTTCATGCTCAGGATAATATTGATAGATTTTTCCACCAGTCGCATCAATTATTAAATCAATGCCGGAGTTAATTAAAAGTTCATCATAAGGATCTTTTTTAAAAAGAAATTTAACATCAATTTTTTTGCATGACTGTAATAATAGTAATTCCATCATATTTAAATTTACCCCGATGTAATCACTATTAGAAAACCAGTCGAAGACTTCCGTTATGCTCTTGTCTACTTTAGAATTAAAAAGAAATTTTGGGAGATTTGTTAACCAATTTCTAGAATAAATTTCTTTTAGACGCGGTTCTTGAATTCTGTTATCACAAACAAGTATATTAACTAAACCACCAAGTTTTTTTTTTAAATTGTTAGCAAAGAAAAGACCACAACAACCAGCGCCTATTACAACGATGTTAAATTTTTGATTTGACGAAATAAATTTTTTTGCCAACTGAAGTGCTTGTTCATCTGTTTTGTTTTCAAAACTATCTTTTAAAAGACTACAGTTACTCATGGCAGTTATTTCTTTCATAAGTTTCCATCTCGACTCAACTGCTACAAGACTTTGCAATTTCTGAAAAAGACAAAATTTTGCTTGTGTTAATGGGAGGTTATAATTCTTTTTGTCTTTTTTAGACTTCCCTATATTGTTACTCTTTACTTCAAGGTTATCAATTAAAAATTCTTTATCATGACTTAGTGAATATATCCAACCCATTGATGCTGTTTTAAGTGATTGAGATAATTGTTTA
>CACFLF010000061.1 GCA_902567115.1 uncultured Alphaproteobacteria bacterium | reverse complement strand
TACTTTTTCTTTTATCTAAAAGCCCAAGCTCTTCAATTAAAGAATTCATATCAGAAGAATTAGAAGAAACATTGGCTAATTGAATATTCTGTTCAACATTCAAATAATTAATAAGATACAATCTTTGGAACACAAAACCAAAGTTTTTTGCACGAAGTTTATCAAGTTGATTTTCTGAAAGTTCAAACAGATCTTCACTTTCGAATATAATTTTTCCGGAATGTGATTTTAATAAGCCGGACATCAAGTTTATTAATGTTGTTTTACCACAACCTGATGGACCGTGTATCAAAAGTTTCTGACCTCTGTTAATTGTAAAATTTTGGTTATCAAATACGGTTTGACTGTCGTATTTAAATTTTAAATTTTCTATTTTAAAATGCATTCTTCTTATATTTTATAAATGATAATAGCTCACACAACAATAGAGGTATTTAAATTTTGCAAAATTTATTTTTAATTAAAAGTTGAATAAATAAAAATATTTTCACTTTTTATTTAGTTTTTTAATGAATTAAATCTATTTCAAACTCATTTTATTGAATTCTTATTAAAGATTTTAGAAATTAGAGAGATTGATTGTTTATATCTTTCTGAAATAATATATTTTTCGCGTTCAATATCATCCATTTCGTCTCTTATAAATCTTCCAAATTCTTGATGTATACTTTCTTTTCCCATTTTTTTTATCTTAAAGTTTTATTTATTTTTTCCCTTTAGCTGTCAACGAATCCATGTAAGCTAAAAGAACACCGCTAAGAACAAAAGTAAAATGTACTGCTATAAATAAGATAACCTGACTTTGAGTGTATTTCTCTAATCCAAAAAAAATTTTTAATAGGTGAATTCCAGAAATAGCAACTATTGATGAAACTAGTTTTAATTTAAGACCTCCAAAATCAACAGTTCCCATCCATTCAGGTTTATCTTCATGATTATTAATATTTATCTTTGAAACAAAATTTTCATAACCAGAAAAAATTACAATTATCAATAAATTTCCTGCAAAAGATAAATCAATAAGTGTTAAGATGAAAAGGATGACTTCAGTTTCGTTAGTTGTAAAATTCATTATGAAATGAACAATTTCTTTGATGAAAACAATCAGTAGGAAAAATAAAGAAAGAATTAATCCAAAATAGAATGGTGCAAGAAGCCACCTTGAAGCGAACATAAATTTTTCCATAAATTTTTCAAAAGTTTTTAACATTTCAAATCTTAACTACACATCAATTCTTAAATTTCAATTATAATGTAAAGATTTCTAATTAATACAATTTTATCAGTCTGCTTAACAAATAGTTATGAAATCAAAATCTTACTTCTCTGTAAAACATTTTCCTCTAATTTCAGTTGAAAAGAAAACTTCACCATTATAATCATGATAAAATTTAATGAAACTTAAATAACCTCCGAATTTTTCAAAAGTAATTTTAAAGCTTGATTCCAGCTTTTCTTTATTATCTTCGAAAAATTCATAAAAATTAAAAAATATTTTTTTTTCAGTTTCTTCAAATTTTTTTTCTATTTTTCCTTCACTCTCTTTGTTTTGATTTTTCCATTTTTTATAGGAAATATCACTTACCCAAAGATTAACTCTATCAATAAAAATTAAAATATCTTTTTCTGTGTAATTCTTATTTACAGCAGGTTCATTTTTTTCTAATTCTTCCGTAATCGTGCATTTCATTTCTAGTTTATTATTTCCTAACACATCGAAAAAAATAATACTAAGTATCATTGATATCATTATCGAATTATATTTCATTGCAAGGTAGAAGTTTTTTAAGTTTTAAGTAATAAATAATATTAATAGATTTTTTGTTGTCTAGGAAGTAAGAATACACGTTAATATTTTAATCTTAATGGATTGTAACTATGAGCCTATTGGAAATAATAGTGGTCGCAGGGATGTGGTTGCTTGTGTTCATACTTTATAAAAAGTGGAAATAAAACATCAAAAATTTAATAATCATTCAAAATATTTCTCGTAAATAAATTTCCCATTTTTGTACACATCCTCTTTTTCTTTCCTGCCATCTTTATCGTAATATATCCAATTTGTGGAAGGTTTGTCGTTTTTGTAAACAACTTCAGATTTCAACGCACCATTTTTATGAAACATTTGAAATGGACCATCTATTTTTTTTCCATTTTTATATTCAAGCTTCCAATAAAGGGATCCATCATCATAATACTCAAACCAAAAACCAACTTGCTTTCCCTCGTTAAAACTCCCAGTCATAGATATTTTCCCATTTCTATGAAAACTTTTAAATTCCCCATGCTGTTTTCCGTCTTTGA
>CACFLF010000060.1 GCA_902567115.1 uncultured Alphaproteobacteria bacterium | reverse complement strand
GTTAGTTTTGCTTCAATACTTCCAAGTGGAGCTCCATGAGAACTTTCTTTACCAGATTTATTTGGGGAACCATAACCAATTACTGTTTTGCAGCAAATAAGAGTTGGTTTGGAAGATTTAGTTGCTTGTTTAAAAGCATTGTTTATTTCGCCAAAATTGTGACCATCTATATTCATCGTATTCCAATTACTAGCTCTGAATCTTTTTTCTTGATCGTCTGAACAAGTTATATCAGTGGAACCATCAATAGAAATTTTATTGTCATCAAATAAAACAATCAATTTATTTAGCTTTTTGTGTCCTGCAAATGAAATTGCTTCCTGTGAAATTCCCTCCATCAAGCAACCATCACCGACAATAACCCAAGTTTTATGATCAACTAATTTGCCGTATTTTTTATTTAAAATTTTTTCTGCTAGAGCCATCCCAACACCGTTAGCTAATCCTTGTCCAAGTGGACCGGTTGTAGTTTCAATACTTTTCAATAAACCGTACTCAGGATGACCAGCAGTTTTGCTGCCAAGTTGTCTAAAACTTTTTAATTGATTAAGACTACAATCCTTATAACCAACTAAATACGAGAGAGCATAAAGTAGCATTGACCCATGACCGGCGGATAATACAAATCTATCTCTGTTTAACCAGTCAGGGTTATGTGGATCAAATTTAAGATATTTTGAAAATAAAACCGTGGCAACATCTGACATTCCAAGGGGCATTCCGGGATGACCAGAATTTGCTCTCTCTACAGCATCTATAGAGAGACCTCTGATTGCATTAGACATATATTGTAATTTTTCTTTTTCTAATTTATTCATTTTACTTTTTTATTATAAATCTTCCAAATGCTCTTGGCCCTCCAGAGGTTTCTATTTTTTTTTTTACACTAAAATCGTTTAAATTTATTAAAATAATATTGTCTTCAAACCAACACGCAACAACAATTAAATTTTGAGTATAACTTATATCAATTCCCTCAGGATATTCGCAAACATCATCCAATGTTTTGACATTTTCTTTTTTGTCCATGTTAATTATTGATATACTGTCATCTCTTTGGTTTGTGATGTATAAATTGTTATTTTTTTTATCGTGAACTGCAGAATATGGCCACTTACCGACTTTTATATTCTTTAGCAAATTAAAACTCTTTTTTTCAATAATTGATACCGAACTGGATTGAACATTTGTGACGACAATATAGTCCAAATAATCCTCTGAATAAACTCCAAATGGTGAGTTCCCCACATTTAATGATTTTAAAACTTCAAAATTTTCTGTGTTAATTAACGAAACATTATTACTTTCCCTATTTGCAACATAAAGTTTTTGATTTTTTTTATCAAAATAAATGCCAGCTGGTGATTTTCCCACCTTAATTTGATGTTTTTTTTTCTTTGTCACAAAATCTATAACTGAAATAACATCATCATACCAATTAGATACGAAAATATTATTTTTTGAATTATCAAATGAAATTCCAAGTGGACTGTTCCCAGCTTCAATAAAAAAATGTGATTCATCATGTAGATCCAAAACTGAAATATTATTACTATCAGGATTTGAAACAAAAATTTTTCTTGACTCTGCATCAATAAATATTGCAGCTGGTTTCTTCCCTAACTCAATCTCTTTAATTTTTTCTTGAATTGTTAAATCAATTACATCTAGCATATTACTTTCTTGATTTGTAATAAACGCTAATTCTCTTGGGATCAGAGGACTGAAACAAATAATAATTAATGAACACAGAATAAGTTTAATTTTTTTCAATAATTTTTTTGAGTCCATTAAGATTTTCAACAATAAAAATTTTTACTTTTTTCTTTGAATTTTCGTCATTAAGCTCTGCTGGCGGATCATTACCCATGAACCCCCTATAAAACCCACTTTTATATATTACTTTAGTTTTCTTATCGCTTGGTTTAACAAAAATTTTTGCGGAGTAACTATTTACGGGTAAAACTTTATTGTCAGTTTCGATTATTCTCCAGTTAACCATCATTTTGCTTTCATCTATTTTTTCAAGTTTTTGTTTGATACTTTCACCTGATTTAAAAAAAATCGTTCTCTCTGCACCAACATCATTTGAGCTTGCACTTATTTTTTCTACACTTTTGTTCCAATTAAAGTTATTAAAATCACTGACAATTTTCCATACTTCGTCTGAAGAAGCATTAATTTCGATTGATTCTGAAACTTTTTGCCTTGAAGGACCATGACTATTAGTTGGTGTTGAGAGCAAAAGAATAACAAAAAGAGTTATTGAATTTTTCAAATATAACATAATTAATCCTCTCAAATTATAAAACCTTAAACTTATTTTTATC
>CACFLF010000059.1 GCA_902567115.1 uncultured Alphaproteobacteria bacterium | reverse complement strand
CGAGAATCTTAAACCTCAATCAAAATCTAATAATCAAGGAAGATCTGGTGACTTAAGCAGTGCTGAAATTAAAAGTTATTCAAAAATTATAAGGGATAACTCTAGAATAGGTTTTGAGAATTACAGTAAACTTTTAAATGAGGATGAATCTGGTAGAATGATTGATGATTCAAAAAAAGGATTAGCCAGAGAGTTATCGCGAATGACACTTCCTCTTAATTCCTATACTCAGTGGTACTGGAAGATTGATCTTCATAATTTTATGCACTTTTTATCTCTAAGATTCGATCCACATGCCCAGTACGAAATTAGAGTATATGCTGAAGTTATGATGGAAATTTTAAAAAAGTGGGTTCCTCTTACTTATGAGGCATTTGTTAGCAACAGATTGAATTCTCTAACGATGTCCTCGCATGGTATTGAATACATAAAGTCATTGATAAAGAAAAGAAAAAGTATTCCAAAAAATATTTCGAAAAGAGAATTAGAGACTATAAATAAAATATTTAATTGTTAATCTTAATTTCTGAACCAGAATTGTTAGCAATTGACTTTACCAATTTGTCGGCAATTTTTTTAAAAATTTCATTTATACTAGAATTTTTTTTAGATGTTAAGGGAACACCAGCATCGCCGGATTCAGGAATTTCGTGAAGTATTGGTATTTCAGCTAAAAAATTAAGTTTTTGTTTTTTTGATTCTTCTATAACTCCATCTTTACCAAAAAGATAACTTTTCCTCTTATTTAATTCTATAAAACTCATATTTTGTATAGTACCCAGAATAGGCACATTCACTTTTTTAAACATATTGATTGCTTTTCTCACATCGAGGAGTGAAATTTCTTGGGGTGTAGATACAATTACAGCACCACTAATTTTTAAAGTTTGGCAAAGTGACAATTGAATATCACCGGTACCTGGAGGAAGGTCTATAATTAAAAAATCTAATTCTCCCCACTCAACATCATTTAAAAGTTGTTTGATCGCACTTGAAGCCATTGCACCTCTCCATACAATAGCTGAATCCTCTGGAACCATGTTGCCAATCGACATTGCTTTAATCAAAAATTTTTCATAGGGGAGCATTTTCTTGGTTTTAGAGGCAGCAGGTTTGTCAGTAATTCCAAGCATCTTATGAATAGATGGACCGTATATATCTGCATCAAGAAGACCAACTTTTAGATTTTCAAAATTTGCAAGCGCAATTGCTAGATTTACAGCAACAGTCGATTTACCAACCCCACCTTTACCTGAACCAACAACCACAAAATTTTTTATCATGTCACAATTTTAAATTAAAAAATAAAAAATTAAATTAGAAAATTATTCTTTGCATGCTTAAAACATTTCTTATATATAAGTTAACAATAATTAAAAAAACAATGTCTTGGTCATCAAACGATAACAACAGTCCTTGGGGGAAAAAACCCAGAGAAAATAGGAAAAGTAGCTCGAACGGAAGTGGAGATAGCTATGGCGATGATTACCTAAAATCTTTTCAGGATAAACTTAAAAGCATGTTTCCTAAGAATAACCCAACCAGTTTAGGTCTTGTTGTTGTTATACTTCTTTTTATTTGGACTTTAAGTGGCTTTTACAGAGTTGGTACAGATGAACAGGGAGTTGTAACAAGGTTTGGTGAATATGTCAGAACCACAGAGCCTGGTTTGCATTATCATCTCCCATTTCCCATAGAGTCGGTATTCAAACCTAAGGTTACGAAAGTTAATAGAATAGAAGTGGGATTTAGAACGTCGCAATCTCAATTTTCCCAAACTCCTCAAACAAGACAGACCCCGGAAGAAGCATTAATGCTTACCGGAGACGAAAACATAGTAGACTTAAATTTTACAATCTTTTGGATTATTAATGATGCAAAAGATTTCCTATTTAATGTTAGAAACCCAGAGATTACAATAAAAAGTATTGGCGAAAGTGTTATGAGAGAGAAAATTGGACAAACACCAATTGATCCAATCTTATCTGAAGGTAAGTCTATTGTAGAAGAGGATGTAAAAAATAGTGTGCAAAAGGTTTTAGATTATTATCAATCCGGAGTTTTAATTACCCAAGTTCAACTTCAAAAAGCTGACCCACCTGAGTTGGTAATCGAATCGTTCAGGGATGTTCAAAGAGCAAAAACTGATGAACAGAGATTAAGAAATGAGGCTGAAGCTTACAGGAACGACATAATTCCAAAAGCAAGAGGTGAAGCAGAAAGAACAATTCAAGAAGCAGAAGCATATAAAAAAGAAGTTGTGGCAAAAGCCGAGGGTGAAGCGCAAAGATTTCTGTCAGTTTACAACTCCTACAAAACCTCAAAAGATGTTACTAGGGAAAGAATTTATTTAGAAACTCTTGAAAAAACGCTAGGAAGAATAGATAAAGTTATTGTGGATAATAACGCTGGAAGTGGCGTTGTTCCTTACTTACCTCTTCCAGAACTAAAGAAAAAAATAAACAATAACTCAAATTCAAACAATGAGCAAAACTAGTTTTTTATATATAATTTTAATAGCGTTAGCATTCGTCGGACTAAACGCTCTATTTACAATGAATGAAAAAGAGCAAGGTCTGGTTCTTCAATTCGGTGAACCAAAGAGAGTTGTTCAATCTTCAGGACTTCACTTTAAACTTCCTCTTATTCAAAATGTCATAAAGTATGACAGAAGAATACTAGAATACGAC
>CACFLF010000058.1 GCA_902567115.1 uncultured Alphaproteobacteria bacterium | reverse complement strand
TTTATGTAGAATCAGTGGGTAAAAATCAAAATGATGAAATTGTTTTAACTTATTACAGATGGCTTATGATGAGGAAAAGAAATGAAGGTATGATAAAATCGTTCCAAAATACTATTCCTGATCTACCAGATAAAGTTAAAACTAAAGATTTTAGTCTCATTGAAAATTTTGATATTGATAAATGGTCATCTTCAGTATCTGGAAGTAGTTTTTATTTTAATGACTATGCAGAGGATGAAGAAATACATCATTTGGATGGTCAGACAATCGAGGAAGCAGAACATCAGGTAGCTACTCGTCTTTATCAAAATAATGCCAGAGTTCATTTTAATCAGCATATTGAAAAATCTGGAAGATTTGGAAAAAGAATAATATATGGTGGTTACATAATATCTCTTGCAAGAGCGATTAGTTGTAATGGTCTTGCAAATACTTTTAAGTTGGCAGCAATTCATTCAGGAAAGCATTCCGCTCCAACCTTTGCTGGTGATACCATATACGCTTGGTCAAAGATTTTGGAGAAAGAAATTATCCATAAAAATGTTGGTGCGATGATGATCCGAACTTTAGCATCGAAAAACGATTCAAAGATGAATTTTCCAGACAAAACAAATCTTACTGATAATATAGTCCTTGACTTAGAATATTCTGTTTTAATACCAATAAAATGAAAAAACAAGATCTCCCTCTTTCACCTCATTTGCAAATTTACAAACCCCAAATTACGTCTTTGCTCTCAATTTCTCACAGAATTTCTGGTGTAGCATTAAACTTTGTGTTAGTAATTTTAGTACTTGGTCTCCTCTGTATTACTTTGGGGGAGAGTTACTTTGAGTTATTAATTTCTTTAATTACTTCTTTTCCAATTAAAATTATAATATTTTTCGCTATCCTAGGTTTTTCATACCATTTTTTAAATGGTATTCGTCATATTATTTGGGACTTTGGTTTTCTTCTTGGAAATAGATCTTCAGCAATTTTTGGATATATTATTATCGCAACTTCCTTCGTTTCCAGCATTCTTATTTCTATGTTACTGGGGCTGTTTTGATGAATTTTACTTACACGTCAAGATGGTTATTTCAAAAAATTTTTGCAATTTTGTTTTTAATTGCATCCTTTTATACAGTCTATTCTTTATATGGCCTAGAACTTCAAAACTATGATGTGATTACGGGATGGTTCAAAAACTATTTAAACTCATTTTCGGTTTTAGTAATGCTTTCTGCAATTATACTGCATTCAAATATTGGGCTCTCGTCAATAATAGATGATTATATTCATGAGGAATCCATAAAACAAAAAATAATTTTTATTAAAAACTTTTTCTTTGTAGTTCTTTTTTTTATAACAATATTTAGTTTAATAAAGTTGAATTTATGAATAATATAAAGACACATAATTTTGATGTTGTTGTAGTCGGTGCAGGTGGCTCTGGACTAAGAGCAGTTATGGGATGTGCTTCTCATGGATTGAAAACTGCTTGTGTATCAAAAGTTTTTCCAACAAGAAGTCATACAGTTGCCGCTCAGGGAGGAATAAGTGCTGCACTTGGCAATATGGGTGAGGATGACTGGAAATGGCATATGTATGATACTGTCAAAGGTTCAGACTGGCTAGGTGATCAAGATGCAATTGCTTTTATGTGTAAAGAAGCACCAGAGGCTGTAATTGAACTTGAACACTTTGGTGTCCCATTTTCCAGAACAGAAAAGGGAAAAATCTACCAAAGGCCATTTGGTGGTATGACAACTCATTTTGGAGAGGGTATTGCGCAGAGAACATGTGCAGCTGCAGATAGAACAGGCCATGCAATGCTTCATACTTTATATCAACAATCTCTTTCAAATAATGCTGATTTTTTTGTTGAATATTTTGCAATAGATCTAATTATGAACGACAAAAATGAATGCTGCGGGGTGCTCACTTTTAATTTGCATGACGGAGAGTTCTATATTTTTTCAGCTAAAATGGTAATTTTAGCAACTGGTGGCTATGGAAGAGCTTATTTTTCATGTACCTCAGCTCACACATGCACGGGAGACGGAGGTGGGATGGTTCTAAGAGCAGGTTTGCCGCTTCAAGATATGGAATTTACACAATTTCATCCAACAGGAATATATGGTGTTGGTGTTTTGATAACAGAGGGTGCTAGAGGAGAAGGGGGGTATTTGACAAACAGTGCTGGAGAGAGGTTTATGGAAAGATATGCTCCAAATGCTAAAGATCTAGCCAGTAGAGATGTTGTATCGCGATCTATGACAACAGAAATAATGGAAGGAAGAGGTTGTGGTTCTAGAAAAGATCATATTCATCTAAACTTGCATCATCTCGACCCTAAGGTCCTTCAAGAAAAGCTCCCCGGAATTACAGAATCAGCAAAAATCTTTGCCGGCGTAGATGTGCTTAAGAATCCAATTCCTGTTCAACCTACAGTGCATTATAATATGGGAGGAATTCCAACCAATATTCATGGAGAAGTACTAAACTTGGATTCTAAAGATAAGGAAGTAGTTGTGCCTGGGTTGATGTCGATTGGAGAAGCCGCATGTGTCTCAGTCCACGGAGCTAATAGATTGGGATCTAACTCTCTACTGGATTTAGTTGTGTTCGGAAAGTCAGCAGCCAACAGATGCAATAGTATAATTGATAGGAAAAAGAAAAATCCTGAAATTAAAGAACATAGAGTTAATAAATTAATAGAAGACTTCGAAAATATTAGGAATTCTAATGGAAGAAAGAGTGTTGCTTCTATAAGACTTGAAATGCAACATACTATGCAAAACTTTTGTCCTGTGTATAGGTCTGAAGAAAAAATGCTAGAAGGCAAAAATAAATTATTATCGCTTCTAAA
>CACFLF010000057.1 GCA_902567115.1 uncultured Alphaproteobacteria bacterium | reverse complement strand
CGACCTCCGATATCCAAGTCAAATAAATCAAAATTAAAGCTTTCAAGAGCGAATAATGCAAAACTAGATGTTCTTGTATGAACTAAATGACTTTCCTCTTGCCCTAAGGCACCTTGATCATAATTTTGAAAATGGAACCCAATTAATCCTTCGCTATTAACATCAATGATTGATTTGTGATTAAGAGAAGTTTTAATTTCATATAAATCACTAAAGAAATTAATATTGTGATTATTTCCGTCACCAGTTCTCTCAGAATGATTATATTCGGATACTGCACCTTGCAAGTTAAACTTACTAAAATATGCAGTATTAAGTGAAAACGACGATTGAAAATTAAATGAATTCTTAGTAGGATTTAATGAGGTCATGTTTTCCTCACCTTCAGGACCAGGATTTCCATAAACAGCTTCAAGTTTATCAAAAGAAAATCCAATATAATTGTCACCATCATTATATGTTAAACCAACACCACCAGATGCCATAAATTTTGAAGAATTTGGTTGTTTATCTGAGGTATTTGCTAAATCGTAAGGACCTGAACTTAGTCCACTTGCATTAAGTCTAACAATAAAGTTTTCAATTGATTGAGCAGCTTTAATGCTTCCTTTTAGTTCACCGCCGGATGTAGTGTAACCAAAATTTGCCTCCACATTTTCGTCAGTTACAGGTTTGTCAACAGCTACTAGAGGATTAATTATATTAACTACACCTGCAAATCCATTATTACCATACAATAATGTTCCAGGACCTTTAATAATCTCAATTTTGTCAATCAGCATTGGATCATAACCTACTATGTGATCCTCACCAAATTCAGATACATCTGTAGTACCACTACTATTCTGAAGAATTTTAACTCTCGAATTAGTCATACCTCGTATTATAGGTCGCGAAGCGTTACCAAGACCTTTTGAAGAAATACCAGGTAAATCTTTTAACATATCACCAATAGAGTATTTTCTTTTTTTTTCAATTTCATGACCATCAAATAAAATATTGCCTCTGTCACTTTCATACTCAGTACTTGGCTTAATTTTTGATGTAATAAATACATCAGGTGCAACAAATATGGATTCTAACTTTTCAGCATTTACATTAGCTGCAAGTAATATGGTCAAGATGAGTGTAACTATTTTATGCATTGATTTCCTATTAAATAAATGTGAATATATTAAATGTTATATTATAACACTTTGATATCTGTCAACCCCAATCAAATAAAATCATTGATTTTTTTAAAACTTTTAATAGTTTGTAATTATGAGACGTGCAAAATTTTTTATTTTAAGTATTTTAATATTCAGTCTGTCTAGTTTGACGATCTCAGCTAAAGTTATTTCGTATTGTTTAGATAAAAAATATTCTCAACTTAATGATAAAAATCACGTTCACTCAAACAAATCATGTCATTCTCAATCAAATGATAATGAAGACATATGCTTTAATTGTGAGTGTTATTACACACAGATAAATACATTTCAAGTTGACGATATTTTAGATGCTCAAATCAATAATTCTTTATTTAATAACCTAACGTTTACATTTGATTCCCTACACCCGTTACTAAGACCCCCCCCGCCAAAACTTTTTTCTTAATATATTTTAAAGATTTAAGACAAAGTTTGTCTTGAATTTATTTCTGATTATTAGGAGAAAAGATGAAGATTTTTTTATGCAAAATAGTTCTAGTATGCACTTTTATTGTCTTAAAAGATATAACTGCTAGACCAATTTCATATCCTGGGGGCTGGACATTAATGCAGGCAAATGATTTTAGTAAACATAGTTTTCATGTGCATTACAGTCCATCGATTGATTATTCAATAGGTTATAGAGCAGAATATTGGAGAGAAAAAGAATGGCAATTTCACGGACTTCAATTAAATTATCTCATAAAAAGAATAAATAAACCTAAGTCGCAAACAAATTTTTACTTAAAGAACGGATTAGGTTTAGCAACTAGTAATTATGAAGCTTTTGAAAATAAATTTGAACCATCCCTTTTCACAGGCATCTTATTTGATTGGGAAGATAGAAGGTTTTTTACAAGTTATCAAAATCAAGCTAATTATGCATCTTCGATAGATAAATTTTTTTCACAACAATTTAGAATTGGAGTGGCTCCTTATTTGGCTGAATATGGATATTTACATACTTGGATAATGCTTCAAGCCAATCATATGCCGAGAAGTAGTAAAAACTTGACATTTACTCCAATGTTAAGAGTTTTTAAAGGGGATTATTTAGCAGAGTTTGGTCTTAATAACTACAAAGACTTTATGTTTAACTTCATTAAAAGATTTTAAAGGAGAAGAAATGAAAAAAATTATTATCTATTTATTTATTTTACAATTTGTATTGTTTAACAGCAGTAAAATTCTCTCGGATGAACAATACAATGGTGATATTTTGTACATATATGTTAATGGACTTGTATGTGATTTTTGTGCTCGTTCAATTGAAAAAATATTTTCAAAACAAAAATCAGTTGCAGGTATAAAAGTGAATTTACAAAATATGTTGATTACTATTAATTTTAAAGAAAATCAAAAATTAAGTTATGAAAAAATCACTGAAATGATCAAGGATTCCGGTTATGACGTCAGAGAAATAAAAAATGTTAAGTAATTTCTATAAAGAATTGTTTGCACCAATATTAAGTTTATTTACAAGTTTAAGTACACTAGTTTGTTGTGCTTTACCAGCTCTGCTTGTGACTGTTGGATTAGGTACAACTTTAGTTAGCATTGTATCAATATTCCCGTGGATTGTTGTTCTATCAAAATATAAATTATATATCTTTATATTAGCAGGTTTTATGTTGGCTTTATCATATTATATGGCATGGAAAAGAAATAATTCTTCATGTCCAGCAAACCCAGAAGAAGCTAAAATATGTTTGAAATTAAGGTCAACAAATTCCGTTATATTAACCTTTTCCTTTGTAGTTTATATCACAGGTTTTTTCTTTGCTTTTTTAGCTGACTTAATTTTTTACTAAATAGTCTTCTTTTAAAATATAAGAAAAAGTTAATTTATTAAAATTTAGTCGACAAAGTTTTAATATAGAAAGGTATCTAGTTATGCTTGATTGCTAATTGATAGTAAAACAATTTCATTTGTACTTCCA
>CACFLF010000056.1 GCA_902567115.1 uncultured Alphaproteobacteria bacterium | reverse complement strand
TCCATCCTTTTTTATAAAGATGATAGGTATTTGATCCGTTAATTGGATGAAGTGCTCCAACGTCTACATAAAAACCAATTTTATTTTTAAATATTTTACTTAATAAAACATCTTCTCCAGTTGCACCATAAGATGGAAAAAAATTAATTTTATATTTTAAATATCTGTAGAATTTATAAATTATGGTTTTTTTAATGAATTTTTCTTTGAAATGTTTAATCATTAATTTTAAATAACATATTATACGAAAAAAAGATTCACTTTGTTTTAAATACTTATTTTTAAAATTTATATGATTGAAAATTTAAAAAAATATTATTTCCTTTTGGTTTTTACCGTATCTTTAATGATAATATCCGGGGCATACATACTTGAACTCTTTTATAACTTTCCTCCTTGTGAGTTATGTATTTACCAGAGAATTCCATATTTTTTTATACTTTTTATCTGCATCATTTCCTTTTTCATGGAATATAAAAATATTCATTTCTATTCAATTTTATTTCTTTTTTTTACAAGTTTTTTAATTGCTTTTTTTCATAGTTTGGTAGAAAGAGGAATTGTAGAATATAGTTCTAGTTGCACATCCTCAGCAGGTAATTTTGAAAGCATTGAAGATTTAAGAATGCATCTGGATTCTGTTCCACTAACAAAGTGTGATGAAATACTTTTTAGTGTAATGGGATTTTCGTTAGCAAATATAAATACAATAATTTCTTTATCACTGGTATTATTCAATATATATTTTGTGGGGAGATTATATAGATCTAGAAAAAAAAAATATGAAAACCAAAATTCAAAAAAAAATTGATGAGATTATTAGAGTTAACCATGCAGGAGAATATGGAGCTCAACGAATTTATTCTGGACAAATAAAATTTTGCAAAAAAAAAGAGTTAAAGAAAAAACTCGAAATAATGGTCGCTGAAGAATTTGAACATTACGATTATTTTGAGAAGACGATGTTAAAGAAAAGAACTAGACCAACAGCTCTAAGTCCAATTTGGCATCACGGAGGATATTTTTTAGGTGCAGTTACATCAGTACTAGGAGAAAAATACGTTCACGCTTGTACAGAAGCAGTAGAAGAAGTTATTGTTGATCATTACAATGATCAGATAAAATACCTGGAGAATCTTGGTGTGGAAAAGGACATGCTCAAAAAAATAAAAAAATTTTGTGCTGATGAAGATGAACATAGATCATTTGCAGAGCAATCTAATCTCAACGATCAAAGTGTAAATCTTTTTAAAAGCCTAACTAAGAATTTGACAAAGTTAGCGATTAGTCTTTCAAAAAAAATTTAGGGTTCAAGCTCTGAGTCCCAATATAGAAAATCATTCCAGCTTTGGTGAAGAAAATTGGGAGGGAACATTCTTCCGATTTCTTTCAGTTCAAAGTTATTTGGAGTGTATGGGTTAGATTTAAGTTTAACCCCGATTTTTTTTAAAGATTTGTTTCCCTTTAAAGTATTACAAATTCTGCAAGATGTAACAACATTGTCCCAGGTAGTTTTTCCACCTTTAGATTTTGGTACAACATGATCAAAAGTTAGTTCTTCAACTCTAAAACTCTTTGAGCAATATTGACATAAGAATTTATCTCTCAAAAAAACGTTGAATCTTGTAAATGCAGCTTTTTCTGGTAATGGAATGTAGTCTTTAAGAGAGACAACACTTGGTAGTTTCAATGTTGTAGAGGGAGATCTAACGACTTGATTGTATTCTGAAACAACATTCACTCTGTCTAAAAAAACAGCCTTGAGGGCGTTTTTCCACGACCAAGTAGATAAAGGGAAGTAACTCAATGGCTGGTAATCAGCATTAAGCACAAGTGCAGGACATTTATTAGGTATTAAATTCATAACTTTACTTTATTATTATATTGTGAATAAAAAAAGAATTTTAAACTTTAAAAATTTTTTTCAAAAAATCATTTCCGAATTCTAAGCCAAATTTGTCAATTCCATGTCCAAGGTTGTCTTGAATATAATGATCAACGGAGAAACCCATTTTTTTTAGCTTGTTATAAGAATTTAATGAATTCTCGTAATGTATTACTTCATCGTTCTTACCGTGAAAAATTCTTATTGGGAATTTAGATGAAATTTCATTTTCAAACTCTTTATCTTCAAAAAGAAGTCCTGAGTAGGCTAATAAACCGGCGCAACTCTGGTTTCTTTTACACAGATGATATAGGCCCATCATTGCTCCTTGAGAAAATCCGAAAAAAGCAATTTGGGACTCCACCAAAGAAAATTCTTTTTTTACATCCTCTATCAAATTTATGAGATGCGGACCTGCTTTTTTTAAACCCTCACCAATTTTTTCAGGAGAAATAGAAGTTAGTTCAAACCACTGATAAGCATTTTCTCCCCATTCACATTTAAATGGAGCATTTGGGGAAATAAATACGGTGGATGGCAGATCTTGCTTCCATTCTAGACCAATATTAATGAGATCTTCTGAATTTGCTCCATACCCATGCAGAAATACAATTGCATTTTTGACGTTATTTTCTTCTGGCAGCAAAATTTGTCCATTAAAGTTTTTATCCATTTGTATTAAATAATCTTTTAATTTCAACAATAACCCTTTTTGAAACAAAATCACCTTCTTTTAATATAAAAAAATCAATTAATGGAATTACGCAATTTGGTTTTAAAAGATTATTTTCTAAAATCTTATAAATATTTTGAATTTCAATCGAAAAAAAACTTTCTACCTCTCCATCTTGATTGGAAAATTTCATATCGTAAGATTTTTCTAAATGATAGTTAAATATAATTGCTGAATTGAAATTCGTGTTTTCATTGTGTTGATAATGGACAGTATTACTTTTTTTTGCATGAGAAGATTGTTCTTGGCTTAACCCAGCTTCTTCAAATGATTCTTTATAAAAATTATTTTTTATTGATAAATCTATTGGTTGACCACCAGCAATTAAATTATCATAAAGACCAGGGAAATTTTTGAGTTTGCGTGATCTTTTGGCAAGATGAATAATTGTTGAGTTTTTGAATTTACTCCAAACATTGCAGTGCACTCCATACGCTGGGAATCCAAATTTTGAGAGAAATTTTCTTTCTATGACGAATTTTCTTCCATTGCAAAATTTTTTTTTGTGATCAAACTTTAGCTTTGGTTTTAACGATT
>CACFLF010000055.1 GCA_902567115.1 uncultured Alphaproteobacteria bacterium | reverse complement strand
AACTGCAAGGGAAAGAATAGAAATTTTATTAGACGAAGGAACATTTGAAGAATGGGACATGTTTGTTGAGCATAGATGTTCAGAGTTTGATATGGAAAATCAGAAGATTCCTGGAGATGGTGTGGTCACTGGTTATGGAACTATAAATGGAAGACTTACATTCGTGTTCAGTCAAGATTTCACAGTTTTTGGAGGATCATTGTCTGAATCACACGCCGAAAAGATTTCAAAGATTATGGATAAGGCTTTGCAAGTTGGTGCTCCAGTTATCGGGCTTAACGATTCTGGAGGAGCGAGAATTCAAGAAGGAGTTGCTTCATTGGCTGGGTATGCTGAAGTATTTCAAAGGAACGTTCTGTCATCGGGCGTAATTCCTCAAATCTCTGTAATAATGGGACCTTGTGCTGGAGGTGCTGTTTATAGTCCTGCCATGACCGACTTTATTTTTATGATAAAAGATACATCTTATATGTTCGTAACGGGTCCTGACGTACTCAAAACAGTAACTCATGAGGAAGTAAGTCATGAAGAACTTGGTGGTGCTTCCACTCATACAAAAAAGTCAGGAGTAGCGGATTTAGCTTTTGATAATGATGTTGAAGCATTATTTCAACTCAGGCGGTTTATGGGTTTTTTACCATCTTCTAACAAAGAACTACCCCCTACAAGAAAATCTGAGGATCCAGTAGATAGATTGGAACAATCACTTGATACCTTAATCCCAGAAAACCCAAATAAGCCATACGACATGAAAGAGCTGATAACAAAGGTAGTAGACGACAGAGATTTTTTTGAGACACAACCTGATTATGCTGCAAATATTATAACTGGATTTGCAAGGATGTCCGGAGCACCGATTGGAATAGTAGCTAACCAACCAATGGTACTTGCTGGTTGCCTTGACAATAATTCGGCTCGAAAAGCGGCTAGATTTGTAAGATTTTGTGACTGTTTTAACATCCCAATCATAACTTTTGTTGATGTTCCGGGGTTTCTGCCTGGCACTTCTCAAGAATATAATGGCATTATTAAACACGGAGCAAAACTATTATTTGCATTTGCAGAGGCTACAGTTCCAAAAATAACAATCATTACAAGGAAAGCTTACGGAGGTGCTTATGATGTAATGAGCTCTAAACATTTAAGGGGCGACGTTAATTATGCGTGGCCTCAGGCCGAAATAGCTGTCATGGGCCCAAAAGGAGCAGTTGAGATTATCTTCAGAGGAGAGTTGGGAGATAAGGAAAAAATTGAAAAGAAAACTAATGAGTATAGAGAAAAACTTGCTAATCCTTTTATTGCTGGAAGTAGGGGGTTCATAGACGATGTCATTATGCCTAATACAACTAGAAAAAGAATATGTAGGTCACTTGAAATGCTTAAAAATAAAAAACTTAATAATCCGTGGAAAAAACACGACAATATCCCTCTTTAACATGTTGAAAAAAATTTTAATTGCCAATAGAGGCGAAATTGCATGCAGAATAATTAGAACTGCTCGTAAGATGGGGATCAAAACAGTATCTATTTGTTCTGACCCAGACATTAATGCGCCTCACGTGAGTATGTCAGACGAATGCGTAAGTATAGGAGGAGAAACGTCTATTGATAGTTATCTTAGAATTGATAAAATTATTGATGCGATGAAAAAGTCTAATGCTGAAGCCGTTCACCCTGGATACGGCTTTCTGTCAGAAAATGTAAACTTTAGAGATGAAGTAAACAAAATTGGTAAGACTTTCATAGGCCCACCAAGTGAAGCTATATTGTCTATGGGAGATAAGATTAGATCGAAAAAAATTGCAAAGGCAGCTGGTGTCTCTGTTGTACCAGGTGGCCTTGAAGTTGTTCCAGATATAAAAAGTGCAGTTGAGCACGCAAAAAAAATAGGTTATCCCTTGATGGTAAAGGCTTCAGCAGGAGGCGGAGGAAAAGGAATGAGAGTTGCATTTAATGAAAAAGAGCTAGAAGATAATTTCAATTCTGCCATAAATGAAGCCAAGTCAAGCTTTGGTGATGAAAGAGTATTCATAGAAAAATTTATTGAATTCCCAAAACATATAGAAATTCAGGTTCTTGGAGATCAATTTGGGAATTTTATTCATCTTGGTGAGAGGGAATGTACAATCCAACGAAGACATCAAAAAGTTATCGAAGAGGCACCAAGTATATTTGTAACTAAGGATTTGAGAGAAAGAATGGTAAATGAAGCTATTCAGTTAGCTAAAGCAGTTGGTTATTACTCTGCAGGGACTGTAGAGTTTGTTGTGGATAAAGATAAAAACTTCTATTTCCTTGAGATGAATACTAGGCTTCAAGTTGAACACCCTGTAACTGAACTAATAACTGGAGTTGATTTAGTTGAACAGATGATTCGAATTGCATCTGGAGAAAAACTTCTAATGTCGCAAGATAAAATTAAATTTGAAGGTTCAGCTTTGGAGTGTAGAATTTATGCTGAGGACTCTTCTAAAAACTTTCTTCCCTCTATCGGAAGGTTGACAAGATATATTGAACCCACAGGAAAAAATACAAGGGTTGATTCTGGTGTCGTTGAAGGATCAGAAATTAGTATGTACTATGATCCAATGATATCTAAATTATGCGCTCATTCTAACAATAGAAAAGTAACAATTTTAGAAATGGTCAATGCTTTAGATAAATACTTTATTGAAGGAGTTAAAACCAATAGAGACTTTTTATCAAATATTATTCAAAAGCCAGAATTTTTGAATGGAGAATATTCAACGTCGTTTATAGCAGATAATTACGCTGACGGATTTGACCCATATATGACAGAAGTTAAAGACAAAACAAAATTATACGCGGTTGCAACTTTTATAAATTATAAATATCTTTTGAGAGCTGCATCTATTTCAAATCAATTGAAAGGTTTTAACAAAACTGTTGATAATAATTGGTACGTAATTGACAGAGAAAATAAATCTAACGTCTCAATTTCATTCAATAATTTTAATAAAAGTTATGATATCTATGTAGATAAAAAATATCTTAATCTTAAAAGCAATTGGAAAATTGGTTACCCATTGTTTTCAGCAATAATTGATAATAGTTTGTTGTATTTTAGCATAAAAAGAAATGGCCCTAAATTTTCAATAAATCACAAAGGTGCAATACACGATATTCTTGTCCTTTCAAACAGACATTCCGAGTTAAATAATTTTATGATACCAAGAAAGAAAGAAGATAACTCTAA
>CACFLF010000054.1 GCA_902567115.1 uncultured Alphaproteobacteria bacterium | reverse complement strand
TATAGAAGATTTTTCCTTAGTTTTAAATTTAGCTCGTTTTGGAAATTTTTGTTTTATTGATAATATAACATCATATGGTCCAAAAAATGATGAAAACAGAATTATGATTGGTAAAAAAACTCAACTCGCACACGATTATAATGCTGCATTATATTACTTTATAAAAAAAAATGAGTTAGAAGAATCAATAGTTAAAATCGCATGTAAAAAGTCAATAGGAAGATCAGAAAAGTGGTATAGAAGAGAAAAAAAAAAAACTAAATTTAATAAGATGAATTTTCTGAGAATTTGTTTATTTTTAGGGAGTAAAAATTACTTAGATTTAATAAGAGAATCTTGTATTTTTATTTATCAACATTCAACTAAAGATACAATAAGATATAAAATCGACGATTATTCTCCCTGATTAAATAGAAGTCCTCTTTTTCTTGCAACAAAGATCATTTTTAAAAAAAATAAGATACTTAGAATTAAATAAAATAGATTGAGAAAGATAATTATAAAAACATTATTTAGTACAATTTTATTTTCTATCAAAATAAATCTCATAGTCTCAAAAATATGCACCGTTGGTAAAAAGAGAGCGATATCTTGTACTATATTAGGTAAAGAATCTAATGGATAATATACACATGAAAACGGAAGGATAATGAAGATAATAGCCCATGCTAATTCTTCAAAGGCTTGACCATACCTCAACACTAAGCCAGAGACGATAAAACCTATGGACCATCCAAAAATTATAAGATTTAAAAAGAGAAAAATTAAATACAAACCTAACTCAAAGAGATGAAAATCGAAAAAATAGTTTGCGAAAAAAACAGCAGGAGTGATTCCAATCAAAGTTCTTATAAGACTTATAAGTATCAACCCGTAAACCATCTCAATATCCTTTAATGGTGTAATAAATAGATTTGGTAAATTTCTTGACCACAACTCCTCAAAAAAAGAAATTGTCAAACCAAGTTGTCCTCTGAATAAAACGTCCCATAAAACAACTGCAGAAAGAATTATATTCAAGGTACTCCAAATTCCAAAGCTATCATTAGACATAAAAAAATTAGTAAAGTATCCCCAAAAAAGAATCTGAACTGTTGGCCAGTAAAAAATACTTAACAATCTGGGAAAAGATCCAAAAGAAATGTTCTTATATCTAATTAATAATGCTAAGATTCTATTAATCATCGTTTAGAAAAATATCTTTAAGTGAAGAGGATTTATTTTGTTTAAATAGCTCATTTTTTTTACCGTCAAATTTTATTTTTCCTTTTTCTAATAAAATAATATGTGAACACATTTTTTCAATTTCTTCTAAATTATGAGATGTAATAAGAATTGTTGAATTATTTTTTTTTTGAAAACTTTTTATATATTTTCTAATAAATTCTGATGTTGATATATCTAATGATGCAGTTGGTTCGTCTAACAGAAGTAATTTTGGGTCATTTAATAAAGCTTTACATAAATTTACTCTTGTTTTTTGACCGGATGATAACGTTCCATATATATTATCTAGTAAATCTTTTATAAATAGATCATCTGATAATTTTAAAATTTTTTTTTTTATATGTTTTACATCGTAGAGTCTCGCATAAAAAATTAAGTTTTGCATAACTGTAATCTTTTTAGGAAGGTCAACATATGGACTCTGAAAATTTATATTTTTTAATATTTCATATTTGTGTAACTTAAGAGATTTATCAAAAATGAAAATTTCTCCTTCAGAAGGAGTTATAAGTCCCATTAACATCGCTAGAAAAGTTGTTTTTCCTGCTCCATTTTTTCCTAAAACTCCGAAGATGCCACCATATGGTAAATTTATTGAAACATTACTGACCACAGTTTTATTATCATATGACTTTGATAAGTTTTTTGTTCTAATTGAGGTTTTTAGCACTTAATCGTAATGAAATGCTGTAAGATTATTATTTTTCATCATTGGAATTAAAATTAGATTTTTATGCATTAATATCTCAAGATCGGCAGCCCCTTTATTGACTTTAAAAGAGTTAGTAACTATACCTCTTTTATTGATTGAAAAAAGCTTTCCGTTAATCCAATCAGTTGATAAATACCCATTATCTTTATTGAAGACAATACCGTCCAAATTTCCAATTGGGCGATTGCTGAAAAATTTTTGAATCTCTCTTGTTTTTAAATTAACTTTTATTAATTTTCCTTTTATTTCTGTATTAAAGCCACTCTTAATTTTGCCCCAACAAGCAATTATTAAATAATTTCCCTCAATTAACAATCCGTTTGGTGAGTTGAGAAGTTTGCTTTGTTTCCAGATCGTAATATTTTCATTTTTTAATTGATAAATTCTATTTTTAAACATATCAGACGCATAAATACTACCTTTTTTGTCTACAACTAAATCATTTAAAAAGCCTGCGTCATTTACTGGGAAGAATTTTTTTTTTTTATTTGAAGTATTGATCCTCCAAATTTTATTTATATCTGCAATAAATAAATGATCATTAAAAATTGCCATACCTTTTGGAGCGTCTAAACCTGTTATCCATTTCTTATCTATAATCTGACCATCCACACTGATTTTACTGATAAATCCATTTTTATCTAATTTTAATGGATCACCGTTAATGTTTGAAATATAAATAGCGCTATTTTTTTTATCAAAAACAACTGATTCTGGTTCACTTAGTCCGTCAACAACCCATTTTACTTCGAAAGAATATATTGGCGCATAGATAAAAAAAATAATAATGAAAGTTTTAATAAAAATATTTAGCATTTTTTTGTGAAATTCTTAAACTAAACTATTGTTAACTTTTTGTATATGATTTAACAAAAAAAAGTTTAAGATCTTTAAAATGAAAATTAATTATAAAAAAAATTTTTCAGAATGTATTGGAAATACTCCAATAATAAAGCTTAAAGTCGCATCAGAACTCTCTGGTTGCGAAATTTATGGTAAATGTGAATTCCTTAATCCAGGGGGATCTGTGAAAGACAGACCTGCATTGCAAATAATAAAAGACGCAGTTAAAAACAAACAAATCGAAAAGGGAGGTACAATTGTCGAAGGAACTGCAGGAAACACCGGAATAGGTCTATGTTTAGTTGGAAATTCAATTGGATTGAATTCGATCATTGTGATGCCTAGGACCCAAAGTAATGAAAAAAAAAAAATGTTAAAATTGTGCGGAGCAAAATTAAAACTTGTTGATGCGCTCCCATATAAAAATCCTGGAAATTATATTCGTTATTCAGAAACATTAGCAAAATCGATTGTAAATGAGCATGGTGTTCTATGGGCAAATCAATTTGATAATTTATCTAATAAAAAATCACATTATTTAACAACCGGGCCTGAACTATATAAACAACTTTCCCAAAAGGTTGATGCTTTCATATGCTCAGTAGGCACAGGAGGAACAATTTCTGGTGTTTCTGAGTTTTTAAAAGAAAAAAATAAAAATATTGTTATTGGTCTGGCAGATCCTATGGGTTCAGCTATGCATAATTTTTATAAAAACGGTAAACTCGAATCTACTGGTTCTTCTATAACTGAAGGAATTGGACAAGGCAGAATAACAAAGAA
>CACFLF010000053.1 GCA_902567115.1 uncultured Alphaproteobacteria bacterium | reverse complement strand
GTTATTTGTTCAAGAAAAATATTAAATACTTTGAAAAATATTTTAAGACTATGCAAATTTTTCCGATTGCACACTATGATCCAATTATTCAAATTATTTCTGACAAACTAATTAGAAACATCTAGACTTGAGATCATCTTTTTTATTAATAAATTCCTGGAAGACTCAGCATAATCGAATATTGTTTTCCCAGAAAAATCTGTCAAATCTTTGTCAAAATTTTCTCTAACTAATAAGTTTACAGCATTCACATTTCCCTTTTCAATGCTATGCATTAAAGCTGTCATTCCTAATTTATCCTGGAAATTTAAATCAATGCCGGATTTTACCAAATCCTCAATGAGCGAATATTTTTGAATATTTACATAATAAATTAATAACGAAGTCTTATTAAGAACAGTAACCTTTGTGTTAGCTCCGCTTGAAACTAAAAGATTAAACATTTTTCTGTCATCATTTAATAGCGCATATGAAAGAGCAACTAAATTTTTAGAGTCTCTATAGTTTATCGCTGCATCTTTATCGAGCATTTCTTCAACTTTTTTGTAATTTGATTTTTTGACAGCTGTCATAAAAACTCTATCAATCAAGACATCGCTGTCGTCTACTGAGATAACCGGTTTATTAAAAAAAATAATTGTTATGAAAAAAAAAAAAAAATATGGTTTTTTTTTTATAATTTTCTTATTCATAAGACTGTATGGTATTACAAAACAAAAAAAAATTCTATATAATTGGAACAAATGCAAGTGATATTGGGGATTGTACATTACAGGCAATTGAAAAAGTTAAGCATGCTAAAGTAGTTGTACTATCCAAAAAATTTGATTCAAAGTTCCTCGAACTTTTAGAAAATAAAAAAATATACTTTCAGGAAAATCTTTCCACGAAAAATGATAGAAGTTTGTGGGAGAAAATTTATGAACTGTTCGAATCTACTGACATAATATGTCATCTCGTTGACGGTGATCCAGTCTTAGATCAAGAAGGATTAGAAGAGATTAATTTCTTCAAAATAAAATATATTAATTGTGAAATCATTTCGGGCGTTATTAAAGTTATTAATTGTTTAAATTTGAATTCTAAATTATTAACTAATAGAGAAAAAAACTTTTCATCTACTTTTTTAAGAAAATTTAATAAAAAAAACCTTACAAGAATAATTGATAATTTTTATTTTGAAAAACTTATTATTTTTTTTGAAAATAAGGATGAGTTAAAACAAATGAAATCTTTTTTGGAAAATTTATCTCCAAAAAAAATTAAAAAATTAAGTGTTAAATGTGAAAAAAATATAAATTTAAAAAATGATATTAAAATTATTGAGGATCTAAACACTCCATCTTATATTATTATTGAAAACAATGAAAAAACATAAGATTAATTTCAAAAAAAACTCAATTATGATGCTATCTCTTGTTGTTGTGATTGCGTTGGGTATTTTTTTTATTGATATTTTAAAGGATAAAACAGAAAAAGGGGTTAAATTAGGTGGCAGATTTTTACTGATTGATCAAAATGAAATGAATTTCGACTCTAAAACTTCAAATAAAAATAAGCTGATCTATTTCGGTTATACATATTGTCCTGATGTATGCCCATTTGATATATTAAAGTTATCAAAATTTATAGATAAAAACCCTCATTTAAAAAAAAAACTGGATTTTATTTTTATTACAGTTGACCCTGATAGAGATCAACCTCAACAATTAAAAAGCTTTTTAGGAAACTTTAATCCCTCTATCATTGGTCTGACAGGTTCAAAAAGGCAAATCCAAGAAGTAATCAAAAAATTTAGAATTTTTGTCAAATTACATAAGAATTCCTCTGATGATGAAAACTATTTGGTTGATCATAGCTCCTTGTTTTTTTTAGTTGATAAAAACGATGAATATTTAACTCACTTTAGACCAAGTGATTTTGATTCAAAGGTTCAATCCTTACTTTAAAAGAAGTTGTCTAATATTGATTCGAATACATTTTTTTTTGGTCGAACCTTTGATTTCTCAATTATCTCTCTAATCTTTGAATTAGTTTGATCTAATGATTCATCTGGAATACCGAAATTTAGTGCTTGAGGCTGAATATCTACATGGGCCTTTTTCATAAACTCTCCCCATAGAATGGCGGGAGCTGTTCCACCTGTAATCTTCTCCATAGGTGAGTCATCATCATTTCCAAACCAAACTCCAACAACAATATTTGAAGTAAAACCTACAAACCACGCGTCTCTGAGTGATTGACTAGTACCAGTTTTTCCAGCAGCTGGTCTGTTTATTTTTGCTTTTTTACCAGTGCCATTGATAATTGTCTGTTCCATCATTTCTGTCATTGTTTTCACTGTGTAAGAGTTTAAGATTTTGCCAGGCCCTTGAATCTTTCTGGTGAAAAGATTTTTTCCCTCAGTATTCTCTATTGACCTAATCCCATGAACAAAGACCCCATTTCCGTTATTAGCTAAGACGTCATATGCAGCTGTTAATTCTAAAAGATTGACTTCAGAAGTTCCCAATGCCAAAGATGGTGAATTTAAAATCGGGCTTGTTATACCCATGAGTTTAGCCATCTTGATTACTTTTTCTCTTCCAATATCTTCAGAAATTTTTACAGCAACAGTGTTAATAGAATTTGAAAAAGCGTCTTTGACACTTACCTCACCTATATACTTATCTTTATAATTTTTAGGTGACCATCCATTAATATCTATTTTTGAATCAACAACTAGGTCATCAGGTGCAAAGCCATTCTCCAAACCAGCAAGATAGACAAAAAGTTTGAATGCCGAACCTGGTTGTCTTTTTGCTTGAGTTACTCTGTTAAATTGCGAGTCACCATAATCTCGTCCGCCAATCATCGATATAACGCCTCCATCAAGGTTAAGACTCACTAATGCTGATTGATCAGCAGATGGAAAATTTTCTGTTACTTTATTGAGTGAATCTTCAGCAATTTTTTGTAGCTTCACATCCAAAGTCGTTCTGATTATTAAATCCTCATTTATTTCTCCAACATAGGCCTTAACTCTTGGAAGAAGCCAATCTATAAAATATCTTGTACTTTTGGGAGGTGTAGTAAATTTAGAATATCTTTTATTATTATACTTTGCTTCTTTTACTTTTGCCTTACTTATCATTTGGCTTTTTGCCATATTTTCAAGTACCAAAGAAGCTCTCTCCTGAGAGAGTTTTTTATTAGCAATTGGGTTATACCTTGATGGAGCTTTTAGCAAACTAGCAATGACAGCACACTCGTATAAATTAAGATCTTCTACTTTTTTATTAAAATATTTTTCTGATGCAGCTTGAACGCCATAAGTTCCAGATCCTAAATAAACTCGATTCAAATAAATACTTAAAATTTGTTTCTTAGAAAATCTTAATTCAAGCCACAAACTCAAGATTAATTCATGTAGTTTTCGTGTAAAAGATCTTTCAGGTGTCAAAAAAAGATTTTTAGCCAGCTGTTGTGTGATTGTACTTCCGCCTTGAACTATCCTTCTTTCTTTTAAATTTACATACATTGCTCTAAAAACTCCTTTTATATCCACACCAAAATGATTAAAAAATCTTTTATCTTCTGTAACAATTACTGCGTTAATAAGATTTTCAGGTAAATTATTATACTTTATTGACTTTCCGTATATATCACCGTATGAAGCAATAATCCTTCCATCTTTATCTAGAAAAGTAATGCTAGGTTGTCTAGAAATTTGGATGGATTCTGTTTCAGGTAAATTTAATAAGGACCATGTGACTGCCATGCTTGAAAATAATACAAGCCAGATAAAAATAACTAGCAACCACCTCAAAGCTTTCAAATTATTTAAC
>CACFLF010000052.1 GCA_902567115.1 uncultured Alphaproteobacteria bacterium | reverse complement strand
ATCGTCAAAGACTTGCATATGATGAGCTTCTTGCCAGTTATATAATTTTTTATGAACTTAAAAAACAAATTAATTTAAAAAATAATATTCCTCCAATTTTAAATTATGAATTGTCAAATAAAATTCAAAGAGAACTTTCCTTCAAACTTACAAAAGATCAATTAACAACTTTGCAGGACATAAAATATGACTTATCATTAAAAAAACAAATGTATAGACTAATACAGGGTGATGTTGGTTCTGGGAAGACAATAGTTGCACTTTTAATTGTTGCCGATGTTATTAAAAGCGGATTTCAAGTAGTCTTAATGGCTCCAACAGAAATATTAGCCAATCAACATTTTGATTATTTCAATAAACTACTTTCTCCGTTAAATATTAAAACTGAAATACTCACTGGTAAAACCAAAAATAAAAAAGATATTTACGCTCGGTTAGCAAAGAAAAATATCGATATTTTAATAGGAACTCATAGCGTTTACAATTCATCTATTGAGTTCTATAAACTAGGTCTTATCGTCATAGACGAACAACACAAGTTTGGTGTAAGACAAAGAATTAATCTTTTAGAAAAATCAGCTGGATGTCATACTTTAATAATGTCTGCAACACCAATTCCCAGAAGTCTCTCTTTTGTTATGTATGGTGAGATATCCATTTCGAATATTAAGTCTAAACCCCATGGAAGAAAAAAAGTAATTACATCTTTAATAAATAAAAATCAGATTGAAACACTAATAGAGGGTATTGAAAGAAAACTTATTAAGAATGAACAAATATTTTGGATTTTACCCACAATAGGAACATTAGATTCCGAAGAGCAAACATTAATCACAAGATATGAATATCTTAAGAAAAGATTTAAAAACAAAGTTGGTTTTATTCACGGTAAAATGAATAAAGAAGATGCTGAGAGAGTAATGCAGGACTTTAAAGATCAAAAAATTATGATTCTTGTATCTACAACCGTTATTGAGGTTGGAATAAATATTCCTAATGCAACATTAATGATAATCGAAAATGTTGAAAGATTTGGACTTGCACAAATTCATCAACTGAGAGGGAGAGTAAATAGAGGTAATCTTCAATCAAATTGCGTTTTAATTTATAATCAAAATTTATCAGAGTTATCAAAACAAAGACTTTTGATTCTGAAAAAAAGCAGTGATGGTTTTGAAATCGCAGAAAAGGATCTTTATTTAAGAGGGGCTGGCGATTTTTTTGGGACAAATCAAACTGGCCTGCCATCATGGAAGTTTTTTAGACCTCATGAAGACCACACACTGCTTAATTCTGTTAAAGAAAATTCAGAATATTTAATAAAAAATTATAAAGAAAACGCAGATAAAATTGAGTTCTTACAGAAAGTTTTTTATCAAGAAAAAAATTTTAAGAATTTTTATTCTGTTTAGATTCTAATTTAATTATGCCTGCTGATACAATTGTTTTTATTGCATCATCAACACTAACATTTAATTTTTTTAATTCGGTATTAGGAACCATTAAAAGGAATCCAGATGTTGGGTTGGGTGTTGTTGGGATAAAAACATTGGTAAGTTTTTTTTTTAATTTTGTTTTAATCTCACCTTCAACATCACCCGTTGTAAAACCTATAACCCACACTCCTTTTCTAGGGTATTCAACTAAAACTGCCTCTCTAAAGGCGTCAGAGTTTGTTTTGAGAATCGTTTCCAATATTTGTTTTATTGTTTTATAAAAAACTTTTATCAATGGAATTCTTTGTATTATCAAATCAGTTTTCTTGAGGAGCCACGAACCAAAGAAATTAGCTGTCAAAGAACCAACAACAACCATGAATAAAATAAGTACTATTAGGCCTAACCCTGGAACATCTCTTGGTAGATAAATGTTAGGATTTAGATAATATGGTATGACAGGAGTGATAAGCCTGTCAAATAGGTTAATAAGTGAGATTACTATCCAGAAAGTAATAACAACCGGTGCTGTTACTAGGATTCCAGTAAAAAAATAGTTTTTTAATCTAACCCACATTTAGCACTCAAGTCTTTTGGTACGCCCGATGAGGCTCGAACTCATGACAACTCCCTTAAAAGGGGAGTGCTCTACCAACTGAGCTACGGGCGCTTTATTAGTTAGGATATAGTAAAATTATATGATTTTCACAACAAAAAATTATTTTATTTTAATCTTATCGTAATTATTTTGGTGGGGTTTCTAAGAACTTGGCCATTTTGTCCTTTTCCCTCTGGAATTCTATCAATTAAATTCATTCCTTCAATAACTTTACCCCAAACTGTATATTTTCCATCCAAAAATGGATGACTGTCGTAACAAATAAAAAATTGACTATCAGCTGAATCTGGATCATTTGCCCTTGCCATCGACACAATTCCCCGTTCATGTTTAATATCATTAAATTCAGCTTTAATATTTTTACCGCTTCCACCTGTCCCGTCCCCTTTTGGATCTCCTCCTTGAGCCATAAAACCAGATATGACTCTATGGAAAGTCAAACCGTCATAAAATCCAGATTCCGACAATTCTATTATTCTTTTAACCGTATTTGGGGCTTTCTCTGGAAAAGTCTTAATCTTTATAATCCCTTTCTCTAAAACCATGTGAAGAACTGGACTCTCTGTTGCCATGGAATTTGTAAAAATAAAAAACAAGCAAGTTTGTATAAAATATCTTAAAAATTTAAACATTATTTTTCCTTTCTTTTAATTTCAAACATTTTAAGAACATTGTCTGGAACAAAATTATTAATCTCACCATCATACAATGCAATTTCTTTAACAAATCTGGCAGAAGTTAACTGAAGATTTTCAGATGCCATTAAAAATATTGTCTCTATCTCAGGACCTAACTTTGAATTCATACCTGCCATCTGAAACTCATATTCAAAATCTGCAACAGCTCTTAAACCTCTGATAATAACTTTTGCTTCACATTTTTTAGCATGTTCAACTAACAAATTATCAAAACCTACAACGTCAATACGACAATTTTTAGTGTCAATACTGTTTAACGACTCCTTAATCATAATGATTCTCTCGTCCATTTTAAAAAAAGGCTTTTTATGTTTATTTTCAGCAACACTTATGATCAATTTATTAACTATGTGCGAAGCTCGATGGATAATGTCTAAGTGCCCGAAAGTTACAGGATCAAATGTTCCAGGATAAATTCCTGTAATAAGATTATCAGTCATTTTCCTCTAATTTAGCAACGGAAACAACTTTTTCTTCATTAGATACATTAAAAAGCGTCACACCCTGAGTTTGTCTTCCTCCAATTCTAACGTCATTAACAGGACATCTAATTAATTTCCCTTTATCTGTAACTAATACTAGCTGATCACTATTATTAATTGGAAAAGATGCTACTACCTGACTTCCATTTCTATTACTTAGCTGCATATTTGCAATACCAAGTCCACCTCTTTTAGTTTTTCTATATTCAAAAGCAGAACTTCTTTTACCGAAGCCCTTATCTGTAACACTTAAAATAAATTCCTCATTTTCTTTCAAATTTTCAAACTTTGCATCATCTAGATTCTTATCTTCTATCTTTTCATTTTTTCTCATTAAAGTGCTTATTCTTAGATACTCGTCTCTTTCAGTAACATCAAAGTCAATACCATTAAGAATCGCCAAAGAAATAACTGTATCACCTTTTGATAGTTTTATACCTCTGACGCCTATAGACGATCTACCTGAGAAAATTCTGAGATCACTGCATGAAAATCGAATGCATTTTCCAAGTTTAGTTGATAAAAAGATATTTGAATCTTCTGAACATGTTAATACATTTACCAGCTTGTCGTCTTCATTGAGTTTCATGGCAATTTTTCCATTTGAATTGATGTTGTGAAAATCAGTTAGCTTATTTCTCCTAATATTTCCTGAAGACGTGGCA
>CACFLF010000051.1 GCA_902567115.1 uncultured Alphaproteobacteria bacterium | reverse complement strand
CGTTTGGCCATTTAAATTTAACCTTATTTAATCCTAAATCTTCAAGTATACGAATCATGATTGAAACAATTATAATATTAATTCTTCCGATTTCAGATATATCTAATTTTTTTTTAATCAAAATTGAACACGTTAGATCACCTATCTTGCTTTTCCAAACTCTACCTTTTCTTCCTCTTCCTTTCTTTTGATTTATACAAAAAAGTGCTAATCGTGAATTATCATTTTTTTTAAAAACTTCTTTAATTTTATCATTTGAATTTTCAATATTTTTAAAAAAGTAAAGATCAAAAAATCCTTTATCCATATCACTTTACCGCAAAAAGAGACAAAGTTATTGAAGCACACATATTTAAAAAAAATTGCGGATAAAAAACTACAGTTAAATTAAAGAAAGCGAAACCACACAACATATATTTTGAATGATCATTACTTATATTATCTAACTCGTCTACCGGGTCATCAAAAAATATAGATTTTATTAGTCTGATGTAATAAAACGCAGCAATCACTGAAGTAAGAACTGCAATCACTGCTAAGAAAAATAGATTATTGTCGATTACAATATTTAGTATTATTAGCTTTCCAATAAAACCTGCCATTGGAGGAATACCTGCCATTGAAAATAAAATTATCGAAACACACCCTGCAGTTAAGGGTTGTGAGCGATACAACCCTGATAAGTCTTTTATAGATGTAACGCTGACTTGATCTCTTTGCATATTTAAAATAAATAAGAAAATTCCTAAATTCATCGTTATGTAAAATATTAAATATATACAAATAGAGGTAATTCCATCCTCTGACCCAGGGATTAAACCCATTAATATGAAACCAATATGATTAATAGTACTGTAAGCCATTAATCTTTTTAAATCTGTTTGTCTTAATGCACCAAGAGATCCTATTAGCATCGAGGATATTGAAAGGATAATTAGAATTTTTCCCCAATCAACTATTATTTCTCCAAAAGGATAAACAAGTAATCTAATCAATACCCCAAACGCGGCAATTTTTGGAAGAGTAGATAGTAATGTTGTTATTATCGAAGGTGCACCTTGGTAAACATCAGGAGTCCACATATGAAATGGAGCAGCAGAGATTTTTAGTGACAATGAAACAAGAATAAAAATTAAACCAACTATTAGCATAGTTGGAGTTGCGTATAAGTCAGACATAAATACACTGATTTCATTAAAACTAGTTGATCCCACCAAACCATATACAAGGCTAGTACCAAATAAAAATATGCATGTAGATAAACTTCCAATGATAAAATATTTTACGCCAGCTTCTGAAGATGTAAAATCATCTCTACTAAAAGAAACTAAAATGTATAAAGAAAGACTTTGAAGTTCCATTGACATGAAAAGTGACAAAAGATCATTTGATGAAATCATCAAAAGCATACCAACAATTGATATTAAAAGAATGATAGCAAACTCAGGTCTTTTTAGTGATTTTGGATTATTTACAGTAAGATAGAAATAAAATATTAAACCTGCTCCTATTAATACTAATGATTTAAGAAAAGAGCCAAAGGAATCTACGACGAAGAAACCATTGAAAATTACCTCTGAATAAAAAATATCTTTTAAAATTAGAAATTGTGAGAGAAAAATCACCAAAAGACTTAAGTATGAAATAGTCAGATAGCTATTTTTTTTTAAAAAAGGTGCTACGAATAAAATAACAATTGCACAAATAGCTAAAAATATTTCTGGTATTACAAACAAGTTCTTCTCTTTAAAAAATTGAAATAGGGTATAATTGTATTATTCTTTCTAATGATGCAGTGGTGTAAGTTAAAATTAAACCTGGCTTGATGCCAATAATAAAAATTAATATTACCAGGACAACATATAAACATATTTCGAAAATATTTATATCATCTTTTTTTTTATCCAAATTCTCACTTAAGCCACCAAGGAAAACTCTTTTATAAAGCTTAAGCATATATGATGCAGAGAGTATAACACCTAAAGTGGAGATAAAAGCCACAATGGTATTTTTACTGTAAACTGCCAAGAGTGTTAAGTATTCGCCTACGAAACCGGATGTCCCAGGCAAACCTATTGACCCAAGAGTGAAAATAAGAAAGACTACTGAAAATTTGGGTAACTTTATATTTAAACCTCCAAAAAAATCTATTTTTTTTGTTTTGTATCTGTTGTATATGCTCCCTATAGAAAAAAATAATGCTGCTGAAATAATACCGTGTGATATCATTTGAATTATTGCTCCATGAAGTCCTTGAATATTTGCTGAAAAAATACCTAGAGTTACAAACCCCATGTGCGCAACAGAGGAGTAAGCTATTAATTTTTTCATATCATCCTGAACTAGAGCAATATATGAGGTATAGATAATTGCTACAACTGATAAGAAATAAATAAAAGGAGTAAAAAAAATAGATGCGTCTGGAAGTATTGACAGATTAAATCTTATAAATCCATATCCACCCAATTTTAAAAGTATTCCAGCTAGAATTACTGATCCCTCAGTTGGGGCCTCAACATGAGCATCTGGAAGCCAGGTATGAAAAGGCCACATAGGAATTTTTACTGCAAATGACGAAAAGAAAGCAATCCATAACCATATTTGAATATAAAATGGAAGAGTGTAGTCCAAAAGCTTTGGTATGCTAATCGTACCAAATTCTTGATAAAGAAAAATTATGGCAATCAGCATCAAGACTGACCCTAATAGAGTATAAAGAAAAAATTTATATGCAGAATAAATTCTTCTTTCTCCGCCCCAAAAACCTATGATTAAATACATTGGGATTAAAATTGATTCAAAAAAAATATAAAAGGAAAATAGATCCAGCGCACTGAAAGTTCCGATTAAGAAAGATTCGAGTACTAAGAATGAAGCAAGATACATCTTCATATTCTTCTTTGTTTGCGGTAAAATGAAAATAATACACGCTAATATTAAAAATGTAGATAAAATAATAAAAGGCATTGACAATCCGTCAACTCCTAGAGAAAACCTTAAACTATCATTATTAAACCATGAAAAAGTATTTACAAATTGAAAATGGGGTATTGATTTATCAAAGTTTATTGGAAGATAAAGAGATAAAAAAAAATTACTGGCACTGGTCCAAAGTGCTGATTTTTTTGATTGTTCTGCGTTTTCGTCTTCCTCTGATGATAGAAAAATGAAGATTAAACCAATTAGTGGCAGTACGATTAAGATTGGAAGTATTGGAAGATTTATCATTAAAAAATATACATGTATATGCTAATAAATAGAGTTAAACCTAAAATTACTGATAACACATAGTGATAAAGATAACCTGACTGAAGATTAGAAATTTTAGATCCCAGGGAACTAACAAATCTTGAAATTCCGTTAGGTCCAAGATTATCTATTAAGTCAATATCAATCGATTTCCAAAAACCTCTACCTAAATACTTGCTGGGTTTAATAATTACTATTTCATAGAGTTCATCTATATAGCATTTGTTATAAAAGAACTTTACTATAAAATTTAACTTCTCTTTTGCTATTTTCTTAATTTTAGGAAACTTAAAATAAATTAGAAATGCTATAATTATACTGAATAAAATCATTATTAAAGGGAGTTTTTTCATTAATTTTGGAACATTTCCATAAGAATAAGCTTGATTAGTTTCAGAATCAATAAACATAAATTTTGACCATATTGGTTCTGATAAAGAGCCAGCAAAAAAATTATGAAAAATCATACCAAAAAAAATAGAAAAAAAAGCTAAAATAATTAAAGGGATTACCATTATCATTGGAGATTCGTGAATATGAGCGAAAACTTTTTCATCAGAATTATTTTCTCTGTGAAAAACCGTAATTAATAATCTTGACGAGTAAAGAGCTGTTAAAAAGACTCCAAAAATACCTGTCACGAATGCAAATACTTTAAAATCACTGTCTGATAAATAAATAAACTCTAAAATCAAATCTTTTGAAAAATATCCACTGAAAAATGGAAGTCCCATTAGTGCAAGAGATCCGATTAACAT
>CACFLF010000050.1 GCA_902567115.1 uncultured Alphaproteobacteria bacterium | reverse complement strand
AATGTCTAATTTGTGATGAAAGAGAACTTAATCTAAAAAAAATATCTATGGAAATCGAAAAAATTGTTTTTAAAAAAAAAATACATAAAATAGAATCATCAAGAAAAATAAATCGTAAATTGTCATTATTAAATTTTATAAAAAAAATAATAGTTGAGAATGCTTAAAAAAAGAAATGTTCACTTTATAGGTATCGGGGGAATAGGAATGAGTGCAATTGCCGAAATTCTCCACAGCAAAGGATTCGTAGTTACTGGAAGTGACATAACTGATAATACAATAATAAGAAGATTAAAGAAAAAAGGTATAAAAGTTTTTTCCAAACATGCTAAACAAAATATTAGAAAAGCTGATATTGTTGTATATTCCACTGCCGTAAAATTTTCAAATATAGAGATTAAATCAGCTATTAAAAAAAAAATTCCATTGTATTCAAGGGCAATGATGCTTGCAGATGTAATGAGACTTAAATCCTCAATCACAGTATCAGGTTCTCATGGGAAAACCACATCAACTTCGCTAATTTCATGTATATTAGAAAGAGCTAATTTTGATCCAACAATAATAAATGGAGGTATCATAAATGGCATTGGTGCAAATGCAAAGTTAGGAAATGGTGAATGGATAGTTGCTGAAGCTGATGAATCAGATGGCTCATTTACAATGTTACCATCTACTATTGGAGTTATAAACAATATTGATCTAGAACACCTTGATTATTATAAAAATTTAGATGATATTAAAGCATCATTTGTAAAATATGCAAATAACATCCCTTTTTATGGATTTTTGTCAATTAATATTGATGACAAAAATATATTTAACATTTTTGATAAAATAAATCACAAGCAGATTTACACTTATGGTTTCTCAAAGAAAGCAAACTTCAGTGCTGCAAACGTACAAATAATAAAAAAAAATAATATTTTTTTTTCTTGCTTCGATATCATTAACAATGTTGAAAAAAAAATTTTAAAAAAAGTATTAATCCCTCTTTTAGGATCTCACAATATATCTAATACCTTAGCAGCGTATAGTGTCGCAAAAGGTCTAAAAATTAATGACTCACTTATTAAAAATGCTTTAAAAACCTATAAAGGTGTAAAAAGGAGATTTTCAATTATCTATAACAGTTCGGACACTATGATAATTGATGATTACGCTCATCACCCAAAAGAAATTAAGATGACACTGAATGCTTTAAAAAAAATCACAAAAAATAAATTAATTGCTATTTTTGAACCCCATCGATTTAGTAGAATCAGAGAATTAAAAGAAGATTTTATAAATAGTTTTGAAAATGCAGATATAATTTTTGTTTTACCAATCTATACTGCTGGAGAAAAGTCCATAAAAACAATTAATAATTTTGAATTATCAAAGCTATTTAAAAAAAAATATAAAGAAAAAATAGTTTCTTCAATTGATGGTAGTAAATCTAATTTCAATGAGATTAAAAAAATAATCTCAAGAAAAGACAATATTATTTTTTTAGGAGCCGGTTTGAGTTCAGGTATAGCTGAAGAATTTAAAAATTTTATAGAAAAAAATGAACAATAAATCCTCTCTTTTAAAATCTTTAAAGTTTAACTATCAACTTGGTAAAAAGACTTGGTTTGGAACTGGAGGAAATTGCAATATATTCCTAGAAGTAAATTCAATAAATCAATTAATAAACACAATTAGAATAGCTAAGAAATTTCTTCCAATTTTGGTTATAGGATCAGGGTCAAACGTGATAGTTAGAGATGGAGGTTTTAAGGGAATAGTAATAAAATTAGTGGGAAATTTCAGAAAAATTGAAATTGATAATATTAATTCCGTCCTATCTATTGGAGCAGGTACAAAAGACTCAGAGGTTGCAAAATTTTGTGTTGAAAAAAATATTTCAGGTTTGGAGTTTTTAAGTGGTATTCCTGGAACAATAGGTGGAAATATAAAAATGAATGCAGGATGTTATGGTAATCAAATCAGTGATAATTTAATTGATTGCACGATAATTGATGAAAAACTAAAAAAAAAAATAGTTAAAAAAAACGAAATAGACTTTCATTATAGAAAAAGTTCTTTTAAAAATGGGCAGATCATAGTAGAAGCAAGGTTTAAAATTCAAAAATGTAATAAATCACAAATTAAAAAAAAAATTTCAACCATATCAGATAAGAGAAAAAAATCTCAACCTGTAGCATCTAGAACAGGAGGAAGCACATTCACAAATCCAACTTCTTATCCTGCGTGGAAACTAATCGATGAAGTAGATTACAGAGGTAAACAACTGGGTGGAGCAAAAGTATCAAATCTTCATTCAAATTTTCTTATAAATTACAAAAGCGCTTCATCATTAGATCTGGAAATGCTCGGTGAAGAAATCAAAAATAAAGTCTGGGAAAAAAGAAGAATTAATTTGAAATGGGAGATAGTACGAATTGGTGAATTCAAAAAAGTCTGAAAAAATTTTAGTATTAAGAGGAGGAATCTCAGAGGAAAAAGAGATTTCATTTTTAACTGCTAATCAAGTATACAAAACCTTACAAAAAAAATATGACACAACATTAATTGATGTCGATAATGATTTTACCAAACTAATTAATAATTTAATTAAATCAAAACCAGTTAAAGTTTTTAATTGTTTACACGGAATATTCGGAGAAGACGGTCAATTACAATCAATTCTTAATTATTTAAAAATTCCATATACACATTCAGGAGTTTTAGCCTCATCAATAGCTATGAACAAAGTTGTATCAAAACACTTTTATAAAGCTTTAGGAATCAGATTTCCCAAACATTTTGATATAAATAGTAAATTTACAAACCCTTCATATCCACTTATAATTAAGCCAATATGCGGAGGATCCAGTAAAAATTTACTCAAAATTGAAAATCAACAACAGTTAAATGATTTCAAAAACAGTGGTATTGATGATCTTCACAAATATATGTTAGAAGAGTTTATTGATGGAAGGGAAATTACAGTTGGAATACTAGAGAATAAAATATGTGGGATTATGGAAATTATTTTTGACAGTGAAATCTATGACTTTAAAAATAAATACCAAGTGATTGCTAAACATGTTCTTGACCCTAAATTACCAGACAATGTAAAACAAAAATTAGAAGATATTTCTTTGAAGGTCCACAAGGCACTTAATTGTAAATGTATTTCAAGATTAGATTTTAGATATAATACTAAATCAGAAGAATTGTTTCTTTTAGAGATAAATACACAACCTGGTCTAACTCAAAACTCACTTTTACCTGAAATGGCCAGAAGCAAAGGAACAGAATTTTTTGAACTATGTGAAATTTTACTATCATATGCAGAATGCGAATTTTTATAATATTTCTATTAGCTATAACTACAATACTTGCAGCAAATTTAGTAATAAAAAATAATGATATAAAAAAAATTTTCAAAAAAAAAAAAATAAATATTATAGAATTAATAAATAACGATAAAATTTCTAAAGATTATTTCTTTAAACAAATAAGTATTAAAGAAGGACAAAGCTTTTGGAAATTCAATCCCTTCAAATTAAAGAAAGATTTAGAAAACTTTAATGAAATAAAAAATTTCACTTTTTATTTAAATTGGAGTGGAATATTAAAAATCAAAATTGATGAAAAAGAACCATTTATGATTTGGATAAGAGATGAAAACATTAATTATGTAGATTTTAATGGTATTATTTTAAATTTTGATGTAAAGGAGGAGAAAGACAGTATCATTAAACTATTCGGTAACAATGCTAATTTGAAAATCTCAGAATTAAATAATCTTTTATTGGAAAAAGAAAAAACTCTAAGTAGCATAGATAGCATTTTTTACCAAAAAAATATTGGATGGAAATTAATATTTCACAACAACAAGTGCGTTTTACTTCCACTAAAAAAACTTGAAAAAGTATTAGATATATTTCAAGATATAAAAAACTCAGAGTTATATAACCAATTTAATTTTTTTGATTTAAGAGTTTTTAGAAGAGTTTATATGAGTAATAAAAAATGTTAAACATTATTCAAAGTAAAGAAAAATATTGCGTTTTTGACATAGGTACTGACAAACTGGTTTGCCTTTTTTTCAAATTAAAAGATAACAAACCCTACATATTGGGAATGGATCATCAAAAAAGCGACGGTTTCTTAAATAACAATGAAATTGATCAACAGAAACTTTCCCTTACAATTGCAAAGGCTGTGAAAAAAAGCTTGCCCAAAAACTCAAAAATTAGTGATTACAAATGTTTCAGCAACTTAACAGATATTAATTTAATAAGTAAAAAAAATTACAGTGAACTTTATTCTGGAAAAATAGCAATTACAAAAAAAGATATCAGAAGAATTTTTAAAAAGTCGATTATAGAATCAAAATTAAGAGGTAGATACCTCGTACATTCTTATCCTTTGAATTTCAGAATTAATAATAAAATTATCAATGATCCGTTAGGGCAAGAATGTAACAAATTAGGAATACTTTCATTCAATGTTTACAGTAGTTATAATTTATTTGAAGGTATAAATAAATGTTTTAAGAATCAAAAAATTAATATAAAAACTTACTTTGACTCTGGAATAGCTTCCTCACAAGCAAACCTAACTAATTCAGAAAAAATTAATGGCGTTGCATGTATTGACATTGGGGCTAAAACTTCAAAAATTACTGTTTTTGTTGACGAGAAAATCGTTTACACAAAGGTAGTTGCAATTGGGGGAGAACATGTGACCAACGATATAGCTAAGGGTCTCGAGATTTCAATAGAATCAGCAGAGCACTCAAAAATCATTTATGGAACTCTAAACCTCCCTTTTAATGAAAAAATAGAAATTAATTCTGAAAATTTTA
>CACFLF010000049.1 GCA_902567115.1 uncultured Alphaproteobacteria bacterium | reverse complement strand
TTTCTGGTTGGTTGTTTGGAGTAGGTTTCTTTCTGACTTCCATGCATTGGATTGTGAATCCTTTTTTAATTTATGAAGAACATAAAATCCTAGCACCTTTGGTTTTGATTGTTTTTCCATCTTTAATGGGCTTATTTTTCACTGTTCCGTGTGTATTAATTAAAAAATTCATAAATTTTCAAGAAGTATATGATTTTTTCTTTACAAAAATTTTATTAATTTCTTTTTTTTTTTTTATTTCTGAATTTTTAAGATCAAATATTTTTGGTGGGCTACCGTTTAATCTTTACGGACATCTTTGGATTTTTAATGAGAATTTTATTAAAATTTCGTCTTTTATTGGAGTGTTTGGTTTATCTTTTTTGACAATCTTATGGATAATTACAATAGTTCTTTGCTTAATAAATAAAGCAAGCAGTTGTATTTTTCCCTTGGCATTATTTCCCTTATTTTTAATTTTTTTCTCAATATTCCCACTTAACGAAGAACAAGCTGAATCTAAAACTATCTCTGTAAGAGTTGTACAACCAAATATTCCTCAAAATAAAAAGTGGGATCGAACTTTATTTCAGAAACATTTAGATAAACTATTAATTTTATCTAATAAGAAAAAAAAAGAAGAACTTTTAATTGTTTGGCCAGAGGCAGCAATAACTGGTTTTTTAAACGAGAAAGAAGATCTTATTGCTTACATTAAACAAAAAATTGATGAAAAAACAATTATTATAACAGGAGGATTGAGAAGAGAATTTTACGGTAATAATTTTAAAGTTTTCAATTCTTTTTACATCATAAATAAAAATGACATAAGTTTTTACGATAAAAAAAAATTGGTACCTTTTGGTGAATTTATACCATTACGATTTTTGTTTAATATTTTGAAACTAACACCAGGCAAAACAGATTTTAGTGAGGGGGATAGGGATGAAGTTCTATTTTTAGAATTAGAACAAGAAAAAATTTATTTTGAACCCTCAATTTGTTATGAAGCAATATTCCAAACATTTAACAGTAAAAAAATTCAACTGTTAATAAACATTACAAACGATGCTTGGTTTGGAAACTTTGTTGGCCCAAAACAACATTTGACTGCATCAATTTTTCGATCAGTTGAAAAAGGTATTCCACTTATTCGCTCTGCTAATTCTGGAATTTCGGTAATTACTGATAAAAATGGAAAAATTCTCAAAGAAATAGGTTTAAATAAAAGTGGTTTTATAGAGCTCGACTTGAATATAGGAAAACACGACACTTTCTTTATGAAACACAAAAACATAGTTCTGGTATATTTAATTTTGATAATTTTAGTCATCAGCGTTCTTACTGACTGTTTAATAAAAAAAAGAAAAGATTTGAAAATTTATTAATTATGAAATAGTAGTTAGGTTTATGTCAAAAAACTCAGAAAATTTTATTTTCACTAGTGAATCAGTTTCAGAAGGACATCCCGACAAAATATGTGATCAAATCTCAGATTTAGTTGTTGATCTCTATATGAAGGCGGATAAAAACTCGAGAGTAGCATGCGAGACTCTAGCTACTACAAATAGAGTTATTTTATCAGGAGAGGTAAAAATAAATCAGAATCACCAAGAGGTTAAAAATGAAATTATAGACCAAAAAATAAGAGAAAAAATTAAAGATATCGGTTATGAGCAGGACGGTTTTCATTGGGAAAATATTGAGATAGAGAATTATTTACATAAACAATCTGAAGACATTTCTCAAGGTGTCGATTCCTCAGAAACGCTAGGTGCAGGAGATCAGGGAATAATGTTTGGCTATGCTTGTTCTGAAACTGATTATTTGATGCCTGCACCAATTCATTACTCCCACAAGATTCTTCAAAATCTATCAAATTATAGAAAAAATAATGATTCTTTTTTTGGACCTGATTCAAAGAGCCAAGTTTCTATGCAATATGAGGACAACAAACCGAAAAATATAACCTCTATTGTGGTCTCAACACAACATTTCGAAGATGTACAAAATGAAGAAATAAGAAAAAAAGTAATACAAATTATTGAAGAGTCCATCCCCGTTCAAATCCTTCCTAAATCTGAAAATATTTTGATTAATCCGACCGGCAGGTTCGTAATTGGTGGTCCTGATGGAGACACTGGCTTAACAGGGAGAAAGATTATTGTGGATACTTATGGTGGGTCAGCTCCGCACGGAGGTGGAGCTTTTTCAGGAAAAGACTACACCAAGGTTGATAGATCAGCTGCATATATTGCTAGATATATATCTAAAAATGTTGTCGCTTCAAAACTTGCTAAAAAATGTTTATTACAACTTTCTTATGCTATTGGAGTTGCAAAGCCAATTTCAATTTATTTGAAAACTGATAGTGATTCTAATTTAAACACAGATAAAATTATTAGCATCATTAAAAATCATATTGATTTATCTCCTAACGGAATAAAAAAATATCTTAAATTAGACCAACCTATTTATGAAGCTACTTCGTCATACGGTCATTTTGGAAGAGAATATATACCTAAAACAGGATCATTTTCGTGGGAAAAAACTGATTTAGCGGAAAAAATTCTAAATGAATATTAATTATGCTCCCTTTTTATGGAAGGAGGCTCTCGAGAAAAACAAAAAGATTCGATTCATTTGACTTAGAAAACTACAAATTTTTTTTCAACGAAATAAATTTTAGTGATATTAAAAAAAAATTAGTTAAACGTTGTCAAAACGTTAATCTTGAGATTGGTTTTGGTAAAGGCGAAAATTTAATCTTTCAGTCGCAAACAAAAAAAAAAGATATTTTTCTTGCAATTGATCCCTTTATCTCAGGTGGATTAAAATTAAAAAAAAAAATTGAAACATTAAAAATTTCAAACATTTTTTTTTCAAACGTTACCTTCTCGCAATTTTTCAAGGTTGTAGGTGATTTGAATTTTAAAAAAATTTTTATTTTGTTTCCTGACCCCTGGCCAAAAAAAAGACATAAAAAAAGAAGATTAATCAATGAAGAATTTGTTAAAAACCTTGCTAAAATAACTCTTAAATATTCTGAAATATTAGTTGTTACTGATGATGAAGATTACTCTAATCAAATTTTAAAATCATTTTCAAAGCAAAATTTATTTAAACTTCTTTTAAAAACTTCAGATAGTCAAATCTTTGAATATTATAAGATTTATCCAACTACATACTACAGAAAAGCAAAAAGAGAAAATAGAATAATCAATTTATTTATCTATCAAAAATAAAGATTAAAAAAAAATATTAAATTATTTAAGTTTCCTTAAAGTCTTGGTATGAATATCTAAAACTTTTCAAATTTCAAAACAAATATATAATTTGTAAAGGAATAAATAGAGAGGTAACAAGTTGGAAAAGAATGAAATAAAAGATTCCTTATCTTTTGACATAATCGATGTAGCCAAGAATATTGCTAAAGAAAAAGGTATAGATGAAATGGAAGTAATAGAAGCGATGGAAATGGCAATTGCAAAAGCCGGACGAACAAAGTATGGATTCGAATTAGATATTAGAGCGCATGTAGATAAAGAAACAGGTAAAATAGGTTTGTATAGATATCAAGAAGTTGTTGAGGACATTGAGCTACTCCCTTCTGAAGAAAGAATAAATAAAATTAACATTTCAGATTTAAAAAATAAATCTCTTAAAATAGGTGAATTTTTAAGAGAGGAATTACCTCCTCTTGATTTTGGAAGAATTGCAGTACAAACAGCTAAACAAGTCATCTTTCAAAAAGTAAAAGAGGCTGAAAAAGTTATGCAATTTAATGAATTTAAAGACAAGGTTGGTGAGATAGTTAATGGAATAGTTAAAAGAGTTGAATATGGGAACCTGATTGTGGATTTAGGAAAAGGTGAAGCAATTTTGCGTAGGGAAGAACTTTTAAATAGAGAAGTGTTTAGAAGATCAGACAGAATTAGAGCTTATATTAATGAAGTTAAACACGACTTAAAAGGGCCGCAGATTTTTCTATCAAGAGCACATAACAATTTCTTAGTAAAATTATTTTTTCAAGAAGTTCCAGAGATTTACGATGGAATAATAGAAGTAAAGTCTGTTGCTCGTGATCCTGGAAGTAGAGCCAAAATTGCAGTTTATACAAAAGAGAAGAGTATTGATCCAGTTGGGGCTTGCGTTGGAATGAGAGGAAGTAGGGTTCAGGCTGTGGTTAATGAATTACAAGGAGAGAAAATTGACATTGTGCTTTGGTCTGAAGATATTGCAACATTCGTAGTTAACGGTTTAGGCCCAGCAGAAGTTGATAAAGTAATAATAGAGGAGGAGTTGAAGAAGATTGATGTAATAGTTCCTGACGAACAACTTAGCCTAGCAATTGGACGAAAGGGTCAAAATGTGAGATTAGCTAGTGCATTGACTGGCTGGAGTATTGATATATTGACAACATCTCAGGAGTCTGACAGAAGAAACGAAGAATTTAAAAATTTATCTCAAAAATTCATTAGTTTGTTAGATGTTGACGAAGTGATAGCCCATTTGCTTGTAACAGAGGGTTTTACATCACTTGATGAAATTGCAATTGTTTCTCTCGAGGAGTTGACTTCAATAGAAGGCTTCGATGAAAATTTATCAAAAGAATTGATACAAAGAGCTAAAATTTGTGTTGAGAAAATTAGGGTTGAAAACTTATCAAAGTTAAAAGAATCTGGATTTGATGATTATTTGTTGACTACAAAACTATTAGATACCGATCAACTTTTAAAACTTAACGAAAATAATATTAAAACCAGAGACCAGCTTGCAGACTTATCAAATTCAGAATTAATTGAGATTTTTAGAGACATGGATCAAGATAAAGCTGATGAAATAATTATGGATTCAAGGAAACATTGGTATAATAGTTAAACTTACATGACAGATAATGACAATAAGAACAAATTAACCGGTAAATTACAACTTAAGAAGACAATTAATGCTGGTCAAATAAAACAAAGTTTTTCCCATGGGAGAAGCAGATCAGTCTCAGTTGAGGTTAAGAAAAAAAGGTCTATTAGCGGTTTTTCAAAAAATGAAAAAG
>CACFLF010000048.1 GCA_902567115.1 uncultured Alphaproteobacteria bacterium | reverse complement strand
GTCAAAATATGCAGGAACAGTGATTACACAATCAAAAACATTCTGATTAAGATTTTTCTCACACAAATTTTTTAAATAAATGAAAAAATCCTTTGATACTTCCATAGAGGAAATCTTGGCTCCATTTTCATCTTCATATATTTTTTTATCAAAATCTTTAGTAAAATTTCTCTTTACAGAGAAAATAGAATTAAAGTAGCTTTCATTTTTTATGATCTGATTTCCAAACTTTTTTGTTTTTTCACTGTATAAAATCAGGGTTGGAATAAGTGTTTTACCATTGTCATCAAGTATAAATTGAAATTTATCTTTAACTCTTACCGAACAAACTGAATTCGTTGTTCCAAAATCTATTCCTAAGCAAATTTTAGTGTCATTTTTGGATGACATTGGTTCTTTTATCTTAATTAAATTCATAACTGCTTTTTAAAATCTGTCATTATCTTTTCAAGATATGATAATTTAACGTTCAATTTGTTGGCAATTTCATACTCTTTATTTTTAAATGATATCGATAAGTTCTCCATTGTTTCACTTATTTTTAGATTTAGTTTTTGAATAGAAAGCTTTTTTTGTTCAGAACTTTCTGCCTCTAGAAACTCATTTTGTATATCCATTATTTCCTCTAATACATCAGGATCATTAAATGACTTATCTTCTGAATGAGGATTAAATCCATTTAATTTTAATAATATAGTAGCTCTTGATATTGAACTATTTAATTTTTGGTATGCTTCGTTAATCATTGATGACAGTAGAGTTGAATATTTAATTTCCTGATCAGATAGTTGCGAATATTTATCAGGATGAAATACTTGTTGCAATTTTAAATAAGCTTTTTCAAGTTCATCTAAATCTAAATCAAACGTCTCTGATATTCCCATTAATTTAAATTCATCAACTTGTTTAGGTGGCTGAATTTTACTACATTTTTGACAAAAGAAAACGTCTGGAGGAATAGCGTTTTCGCAGTTCCAGCAAATGGAGCTTACAGACATAATTTTGCATTAAACGTGAAACGACTCTCCACAACCGCATCTACCTTTTTCATTTGGATTAATAAATTTAAAACCAGATTCTAAAACGCCCTCCTCATAGTCCATAGTTGTACCGAGAAGAAAAAGAGTTGCTTTTGGATCAATATATATTTTGATATTCTCTATATTTAGGACTTCATCTTTTTCATCAGGAGAATCAACAAACTCCATACTATAGGAAAGTCCGGAACACCCTTTAGTCTCTATTCCTAGTTTTACACCAAGTGGTTTGTTAGCTCTAGAGGATAAAAGTTTTTTTATATGATTAACAGCATTGCTGGTAACGGTAATCATTATTTCTTAAATAGAAAATTATCTATTTTTTCTATTCTTTTTTTTATAATCGTCTATTGCTGCTTTAATTGCATCTTCAGCTAAGATAGAACAATGAATTTTTACAGGTGGAAGAGCAAGATGATTCGCTATCTCTGTATTTTTAATTGAGTGAGCTTCATCAAGATTTTTTCCTTTAACCCATTCAGTGATAAGCGAACTTGACGCAATAGCTGAACCACATCCAAAAGTTTTAAACTTTGCGTCTTCTATTACTCCCTTATTATTTACTTTAATTTGAAGTTTCATAACGTCACCACATGCTGGGGCTCCAACAAGACCTGTGCCAACTTGCTCAGATTCCTTGTCCATAGATCCAACATTTTTAGGGTTTTCGTAGTGATCTAAAAGTTCTTTACTGTAAGCCATGACTATGTCTCCTTTCTTGTTATTAGTGATGAGCCCATTTTATTTTACTAATATCCACACCTTCTTGGGCCATTTCCCAAAGTGGACTGAGCTCTCTAAGTCTTTTAACTTCCTTAACAATGACATCTGTTGCATATTTTACCTCATTTTCGGTAGTAAATCTACCAAAACCTATTCTCAAACTTGTATGGGCAAGTTCCTCTTCAACTCCAAGAGCTTTTAAAACGTATGAAGGTTCTAGAGAAGCAGAGGTGCAAGCAGAACCAGAGGAAACTGCAAGATCTTTAATACCCATCATTAAAGATTCACCTTCAACATATGCAAAACTTAGATTAAGGTTCCCTGGAACCCTTGATTCTTCTGACCCATTTAGATAAACATCTGGGCAAGATTTTCTAATACCTTCGAGCATCATTTCTTTGTACTTTGTCAAAGTTTTATGCTCCTTCTCCATTTCGTAAGAGTAAATGTTACATGCTTCTCCAAGTCCAACGCAAAGTGCAGGAGATAGTGTTCCTGATCGCATGCCGCGTTCCTGACCTCCTCCACTAATCATTGAGGAGATTCTTACTCTGGGTTTACGTCTAATGTAAAGAGCACCGACACCTTTTGGAGCATATATTTTATGACCAGAGATGCTCATCAAATCAATATTCATTTTATCAACATCCAGAGGAACCTTGCCTATAGCTTGAGCACAATCAGTATGAAAGAAAATATCATTAGATCTACAGATATTACCAATTTCCTCTAACGGTTGAATGACTCCGATCTCATTATGAACTCCCATTATTGATACAATTAAAGTTTTGTCAGTAATTGATTTTTTAAGTTCTTCTAGGTTTATTAAACCGTCACTTTGCACAGGTAAATATGTAATTTTAAATCCTTTACCAGCAAGGTGTCTACAAGATTCCAACACACATTTGTGCTCGGTTACACAGGTTATTATGTGATTCTTTTTATCTCCGTAGAATTCTGCAACACCCTTTAAAGCTAAATTATTCGATTCTGTTGCTCCGGATGTGAAAATTATTTCTTTTGGGTTGGCATTAATAATTTTCGCTACGTGCTCTCTGGCGACTTCAACACCTTCCTCTGCTTCCCAACCAAATGAGTGATTTCTTGAATGAGGATTTCCGTAGATTTCACCAAAATAAGGCATCATTTTTTTCAAAACTCTAGGGTCTACAGGAGTTGTAGCTTGATAATCGAAATATATGTTTTTTATTTTTTTCATACTCATATTACATTTAGTGATTTATACTATTTTGTCCACAATTTCCTTATCTTTATACTTAAATTCGTTAATGAAAAACATTCAATATAGAACTTTTATTTTATATTACTTACTTTTGCCTTTCTGATTTACCTTTACTTTCTTGGTTAATTTGTATTTCATTTGGAATTTTGATTCTTTGATCAACTTGCTTTTTCAAATCATTAACTTTTTGGTTAAGTGTATGGATCTCTTTAAATAAAGCATGAATACTTTTTTTATTTGGATCGTCTATCACACCTTTCGATATTCCATAGGGGTTAAATGATTCGTTTAAATTTTGTGACTCAATTTTTCTTGCCGGCACCCCAACATAAGTAATGTTTTCAGGCACATCTTTTAAAACAACTGCATTAGCACCAATTCTTGAGTTTTTGCCTATTACAACCGGACCAAGTATTTGTGCACCGGATCCCACAATAACATTATCTCTTATAGTTGGATGCCTTTTAATATTTCTTTGGGAATCTGAATTTACTGAGGGAGAGAGTCCTCCTAATGTAGTTTGTTGATAAATAGTAACATTTTTTCCAATAATTGTGGTTTCTCCAATTACTAAACCAGCTCCATGATCTATAAAAAAACCTTCATCAATTTTGGCTGCAGGATGTATTTCGATAGAAGTTAAAATGCGTGAAATACTACTGAGTGTTCTAGCAATAAATTTTAATCTTAGTCTCCAAAGAAGATTACAAATTCTATGAATAAGTGTAGCGTGAAAGCCTGAGTATGTAAAAATAATTTCAAGATAATGTCTTGCAGCTGGATCTCTTTTCATAGCTGCCTTCAAGTCAGAATGAATCAGGCTTAATAAATTTTTTGACATGTTCAAACTTTTGTTTTATACAATTAACTGTTATTATATCCTATCTATTTAGTCAAGTATAAATGCCAGAAATCCACCTCAATGGTCCAATTGGAAGACTCGAAGCTCGATACACTCATAATAACGAAGCTAGTTCCCCATCAGTACTTATTTTGCATGCTCATCCCGGTCATGGTGGAAACATGAATAATCCATTATCTCTTCAGCTTCACAAATTTTTTTCTGACTTAGGCTTTTCTAGCCTTAGGTTTAATTTCAGAGGTGTTGGTAAATCAGATGGAGAGCATGATGGTAGCGAAGGTGAACTTGCTGATTCTGCAATCGCCTTGGACTGGCTTCAAAATCAAAATCAAGAGTCAAACCAGTATTGGGTTTGCGGTATTTCTTTTGGAGCATGGGTTGGTATGCAATTACTAATGAGACGACCTGAAATACCTAAATTTGTTCTGATCAGCCCACCAGTTGGCAAATATGATTTTAACTTTCTTGCACCCTGTCCAGCATCGGGTTTGGTAATCTCAGCTGAAAAAGACAACTTAGTAGACAATAATGCAGTTTCAGATGCAGTAAAAAAACTTAACAAACAAAAATCAATCGAAGTTAAGCATGAACTGATCAAATCAGCGGACCATTTTTTCTCAAATAATGAACAGAAAGTAATTGAGAAAATAAAAAAGTATATTGGAAATAATTAGTTTGGAATATGTATACTTCCAGATGTTGAGCTTTTTATACACCCTGTAGTGCTTGGAAAAGATGATGGTAATTTTTTTAAAGTTCTTACAGCTATATATGCAAAAGCCGCGGATTCAATAAAAAAAGGATTCATTTTGTAGTTGAGTGTTGTTGTAACAACGTCGCCTGATAAAAGTTGTTTTATGTCAGACATCAGAGTGTTATTTTTTACCCCACCTCCTGAAAAAATCCATTTATCTATTTTTAAATCAATTCTTAATTTTAAATTTAACAATTGAAAGGCAGTAAAGTATGTTAGTGTTCTTAGAACATCAAATTTATTTAAGTTTTTTTTTTTTAAAAACTCCTCTAATTTAAAAAAAGCGTTATCAAATGAAACAGGAAATGGAAGTTTCAAAAAAGGTTTCTTTTTCCATTTTTCTAAAAGCTCCTCTGATAATTTTCCATTTTTAGCTAAAACACCTTGATCATCAAAATTTTTGTTAAATTTCTTAAGACAAAACTCGTCAATTAACTTATTTCCAGGACCAATGT
>CACFLF010000047.1 GCA_902567115.1 uncultured Alphaproteobacteria bacterium | reverse complement strand
TTTCCCTTGTAAATATGCCAAGAGATACAAAAATCTGCGTACTAGAGCTTGGAATGAATTCTCCAGGTGAAATAAAAAAATTATCAGAAATTGCCAAACCAAATGTTGGTATTATAACAAATATAGGTACAGCTCATGCTGCTAACTTCAAAGATCCAAAAAATATTGCAATAGAAAAATCTGATATTTTTAGTTTTTTCGATGAGACATCAATGGCAATAATTCCTTTTGAAACGAATTATTATAATCTCATATTAAAAAAAGCGTCACAAAAAACAAAGCTAATTTATTCTTTTGGTAAAAATAAGAATTGCGATTTCAGAATTAAAACACGAGAAAAATCAGTCTCCAAATTAATGGTTATCGATAAAGAGTTTAATTTTAAGAATAATGATTCATCAAGTAACTGGGAACAAAATATTATCATAATTCTTGGATTAATAAGGATCTTAAATATAAAAATAGAAAACATTATACCATCAATAATGAAACTCGCACCTATTGAAGGTCGTGGTAAAAAGTTTCAAATTACTTTCAAAAAAAAATCTTTCACCCTCATCGATGAATCTTATAATTCAAGTCCCGAATCATTGGCAAAAGCAATAGAAAACCTAAAGAACTCTAAATTCAACCATTCAAGAAAAATATGTGTGATCGGCGATATGTTGGAATTAGGAAAAATGTCTAAATCTTGTCACCTAAATATTGTTGAAGATTTGCTGAACACCAAACCAGATATAATTTTAACTGTTGGAAAACATTCTCATACAATTTTTGAAAAACTTCCTGAAAATTTTTTGAAGTTTCACTTTAAAAATTACAAAAATGTTTTTGATAAATTGTTAAGCATCATTGAAAATGACGATATAATAATGATAAAGGGATCAAATTCAACTAATCTTCATTTGGTCTCAAAAAGATTAATCGAGCTAAAATAACAATGCTTTACTATTTCCTAACACCATATATAGAAAATTTTAACTTTCTAAATTTATTTAATTATCTTACCTTTAGAGCAGGTGGAGCTCTTTTTACGGCTTTTTTCATATCTCTTTTTCTCGGTCCAAAATTTATAAAAAAACTTAAAAGTGTACAAAAGAAAGGTCAACCCATAAGACTAGACGGTCCAAAAAGTCATCTCGTTAATAAAGCTGGTACTCCAACTATGGGGGGCATGTTAATCCTCATTTCTTTATTCGTTGCGATATTATTTTGGGCAGACCTAAGTAGTAACATCGTATGGTTAATTTTTAGTATTACAATTTTATTTGGATTGATTGGAGCACTCGATGACTACAGTAAACTAAAAAATAATAATCCTGAAGGATTCAAAGCATCCTATAGATTAACTGTTGAATTTTTAATATGTTTTTTATTTGTTTTTCTTTTTAACAAAATTGTTAATCCAGATTTAGTAAATATTGTTTTTATTCCATTCACAAAGGGATTTTTTATTGATCTAGGTAATTTTTACTATATTTTTGCTGCAATTGTAATTGTTGGTAGCGCAAATGCAGTCAACTTAACTGATGGTTTAGATGGGTTAGCGATCGGACCAATAATGATTACAACTCTATCTTTTGCTTTCATAGCCTATTTTACAGGGAACTTAATTTACTCAGAATATTTAAAAATTCCTTATGTAAGTGATACTGGAGAGCTAGTAATTATTTGTGCTGCATTAATAGGTGCAGGTTTAGGGTTTCTTTGGTTTAATGCTCCGCCAGCAATGGTTTTTATGGGAGACACTGGTTCCTTGTCAATAGGCGGTACTATTGGGGCAATTGCTGTTGCAACAAAACATGAGATAATTCTTTCATTAATCGGAGGAATCTTTGTGCTTGAAGCATTGTCAGTTTTTGCTCAAATAATCTCATTTAAACTTACGGGTAAAAGAATTTTCAGGATGGCACCAATACACCATCATTTTGAGCAAAAAGGATGGTCTGAGGCAACGATAGTTATAAGATTCTGGATTATTTCAATTATTTTAGCACTTCTTGGTCTTGCTAGTTTGAAGCTTAGATGATTAAACAAATTAATTCAGAAATTTTTATTTTAGGTATGGGTATCTCAGGCATCTCTTTAGCTAAATATCTAATGAAAAGAAAAATTTCAGTAACATGTTGGGATGATAACCCGGAAAAGAGAAAGGTAATTCACACATTAAAAATTAAAATTAATAGTATGACACCAGAGACACTTAAAAATTGTCACTATTTGGTTTTGAGTCCTGGTATTAATCATCAAAAAAAAAACCCCCACGAAGCAGTTAAGATAGCGAGTAAACTAAATATTAAAATTGTAACAGATCTGGAGTTTTTAAAGATTCTAAATATAAAAAATTCACTAATCGGTGTAACTGGAACGAATGGAAAATCTACCACTACTGATTTTATAGGCCAAATTTTATCTTATAAGAATTTTCGAGACTCAAAATGTTGCGGAAATATTGGAAAACCATTTACTGACTTAGAAATAAATAAAAAAACATTGTTAGTTGTAGAAGCCTCATCTTATCAATTAGCAAAAATAGATAAACTAAATTTTGATTATGCTTTTCTTTTAAATATATCAAGGGATCACATTGAGTGGCACGGAACATTTAGGAAATATATAAATTCCAAACTAAATATTTTTAAAAATCAAACAAAGAATAGTTTTGCAGTAATTTGTATTGATGATATTAATTGCAAAAGGATAGCCGATAATTTTAAAACAAATTTTAAATCAAAACTAATTCTTATTAGTTGCAAATATACAGAAAATGTTGACATATACTTGAAAACTGAAAATAACAAAATAAAAATTTTCAACAATATATCAAAGGAATATTTTGCGATTTCATTAAACAAATTAAGTTTTGTAAAAGCTCAACATAATTTTCAAAATCTATTAGCTGCTTATGCATCTAGTTTTCTACTAAATCAAAAAACAGAAGATTTTTTGGGGTCCCTTAAAAATATACGCACATTACAACACAGAATCGAATTCTCCGGTACATTTAAAAATGTTGATTTTTATAATGATAGTAAATCAACAAACGTAAATTCGGCAAAAACTGCAATAAAATCATTTAAAAATATCTTCTGGATATTAGGTGGGAGAGAAAAAAAAGGTGGCCTAAAGGGGATTGAAAAAGATTTAGGAAATATACTTAAAGCATATGTTTACGGTGAATGTAGTAAAAACTTCAAAGCATTTTTAGTCAGAAATTCAATTATTTGCGTAGAGTTCAGAACTTTAAGGGAGTCATTTAATCAAGCATTTAAAGATGCAATTAAGCAAAGAATAAATGTTAACATTTTACTTTCCCCTGCTTGTTCATCATTCGATCAATTTAATAATTTTGAAGATAGGGGTAATAAATTCAAACAATTAGTTTCTGAAAAAATAAAAATAAGTGATTAATAAAATGAACCCTTTAAAAAATAATAATTGGTGGAGTAATATTGATAAATTAATTCTCATTTCTACTCTTCTACTTTTACTTTTTGGTGTTATTTTAATGTCCAGCATTAATCAGCATTTTGATGGAAAATTTTATTTCCCCCCTGATCTTCTTTTAAAAAAACATTTAATATTTTGTATCGTTGGTTTAGTAATAATCTTTTTATTATCCCAATTTTCTTTAAAGCACCTAATCTTCACCTCTTTATTCATTTTTGTTTTAAGTACCGTTTTATGTGTAGCTACTATTTTTTTCTTCCCAGAAACAAAAGGTGCAAATAGGTGGATTAAATTTTATAACTTTTCTTTTCAGCCATCAGAACTTCTCAAACCATCATTTATTGTTCTAAGTGCTGTATTACTAGGGAGATATAAAATAAAAAATGATTATTCATTTTTATTAAATATTTTATGTTTAATAATAATTTCTTCTATTCTTATTCTTCAACCTGATTTTGGGATGTTTATTTTAATATTTGCAGTTTGGTTGATACAAATTTTGTCCTCTAATATTAATTTAAAAATAATCATCCCAATAGTTTTAAGTTTTATTTTAGTTTTTTTATTAGGTTTTTTTACTCTAGAGCACGTTAAATTTAGGATTATGAATTTTTTCTTTTCTGAAGTTGGGGATAATTATCAAATATCTAAATCCTTAGACTCTTTTGAAAATGGAGGATTATTTGGCAAAGGGATTGGGGAAGCAACTGTTGCCAAGAATCTTCCAGATGTACACTCTGATTTTATCTTTGCCTTAATTGGTGAGGAGTTAGGAGGATTTTTTGCAATTTTAATTATAGGGGTATATATTGCCATGTATATACGAATTCATATCATATCTCAAAGATCCAATAATTTCTTCATTGTCACCGCACTGACGGGGCTAGCAAATATTTTTGTTTTTCAAGTAATAATAAACATATCCTCATCACTAAATATAATTCCTACAAAAGGAATGACTTTACCCTTTATTTCTTATGGGGGGTCATCATTTATCTCAAGTTCAATTATAGTTGGATTTATACTATTACTATTAAAAGAAGAGAAAAATGCGAAGTAAGGTTTTTCTAATAGCTGGAGGATCGGGAGGTCATCTTTTTCCCGCAATATCTCTGACAGAAACTGATAAAACTTTTGATTATTATTTTTTGATAGACCATAGGATAGAAAAAATAATAAAGAAGAAAAAACTTAAATATTTCAAAATATTTTCGTCTTCATTAAAAATCAATCCACTAATACCAATCATGATTGCAAAAATTTTTTTAGGTTTTTTACAGTCTTTATTTATTTTTATAAAGTACAAACCAAATATCGTCGTTGGTTTTGGTGGATACACCTCTATACCTTCAATACTTGCTGCAAAAATTTTAAAAATTAAGATACTAATTCATGAACAAAACGCAGTGATGGGAAAAACCAATAGATTGTTATCTTATCTCACAAAGAATATTGCTCTAACTTTTAAAAATACTAAATATGCAAAAAATTATTCAATTCATACTGGAATACCTGTTAGACCAAAAAAAAAGTCAAATAGTAAATCAAGATTAAAAAGGATATTTGTGGTTGGAGGAAGTCAAGGTGCAAAAATATTTTCTAAAATGGTTCCAAAAATTATAGAAAATTTAAGTAACAGATCAAAAGAACAGTTAATCGTTGTTCAACAAGTTAGAAAAGAAGATATGGAGTTAACAATAAACTCTTATAAAGAAAT
>CACFLF010000046.1 GCA_902567115.1 uncultured Alphaproteobacteria bacterium | reverse complement strand
CTGTTAATTTTGATTCTATTTTTTTTTCATTATTTTTGCTTTCTTTAATTTTTTTAATGTTTTTTTCATGATCAACCTTTACTTTCATCTTATTTCTTTGAACTGGAGAAATGCAATCGGTGATGCCTAAAAATTTATAAAATTCAATAAAAGACTTTATGTTTTTAATATTCATTAATATATATATCTTATAACAATAATTATAATATAAATTTATAGTGGAAGAAAATAAATGAATATTACAAGAGAAAAGATGAATTACGATCTTGTGATTGTAGGTGCAGGGCCTTCAGGTTTGTCCGCTGCAATAAATTTTAAAAAACTATGTAAAAAAAATGATAAAGATTTATCAGTTTGTGTTGTAGAAAAAGGTTCCGAAGTAGGCGCACATATCCTGTCTGGAGCAATACTTGAACCTAGAGCACTTAATGAATTGATTGAAGACTGGAAAACCGAAGAAGACTGTCCTGTTAAAGTTCCAGTAAAAAAGGAATCTCTCAAGTTTCTAACTGAAACAAATTCCTATGAAATCCCTGGAATTTTCACTCCATCAGTAATGCATAACAAAGGAAACTTTATAATATCTCTTGGAAATTTCTGTAAGTGGCTGGCAAAAAAGGCTGAAGATTTAGGAGTGGAGATTTATCCAGGTTTCAGCGCATCAGAGTTATTGATAGAAAATGACAAGCTAAATGGAATCATAACTGGTGACTTAGGATTAGATAAAAATGGTGAAAGAGGGCCAAATTTTCAGCCTGGAATTGAAATTCATTCTAAATATACTCTATTTGCTGAAGGATGCAGAGGACATCTTGGCAAAAGACTTATAAATCAATTTAAGCTAAGACAAAATTCTCAACACCAAACATACGGAATTGGATTAAAGGAATTATGGGAGGTTAAACCCGAAAACTCTAATCCTGGGGAAGTATTTCATTCTATTGGCTGGCCTTTAGACAATGAAACATACGGTGGATCATTTCTATACCATTTAGATAAAAATTTAGTTTCATTCGGTTTTGTTATTGGGTTAGATTATAAAAACCCTCATTTATCTCCGTATGAGGAATTTCAGAGATTTAAGCTGCATCCCAAAATAAAACACATTTTCGAAGGTGGTAGAAGAGTATCTTATGGTGCAAGAGCATTAAATGAGGGAGGTTTTCAATCATTACCCAAACTTTCTTTTCCAGGGGGAGCTATTTTAGGATGTGATGCTGGAACACTGAATACACCAAAAATTAAAGGAACACATACTGCAATGAAATCAGGTATGATAGCATCAGATTTAGTTTTTAAAGAATTAATATCAGACAGTCGAAATGATGAGATATCAAATTTAAATAAATCATTTATGAATTCATGGGCAGGTCAAGAGCTTAAAAATGCGAGAAACGTTAGACCATCCTTTAAATACGGTTTAAAGATTGGTATGGTACTCTCTGGAATAGATCAAATAATATTCAGAGGAAAAGCTCCTTGGACTTTAAAACACGCGGAAGAGGATCACCTTGCATTGAGAAAGAAAGATGAAGCCAAAATAATCAAATATCCTAAGCCAGATGGAAAAATTACTTTTGATAGATTAACAAACGTTTCTTTTACTTCAACCTATCACGAAGAAAACCAACCATGTCATTTAAAATTAAATGATGAAAAACTTGCAATTTCGAATAACCTTTTACTATACGATTCACCAGAACAAAGATATTGTCCTGCTGGAGTTTATGAAATACTTTATGATGGCAGTTCACCAAAATTGAATATTAATTCTCAAAACTGTATTCATTGTAAAACCTGTGATATCAAGGATCCATTGCAAAATATTAATTGGATTACTCCTGAAGGAGGAGGAGGGCCGAATTATACAAATATGTAAACTATTTTTAACTGTCGTTATTTTTTTATCAATAACATTTAAAGGTTATACTAATGAGTTTAAATCTAGTAAATACGGAAGCTATTTATCGTGGGGTTATGCAAAAGATAATAGAGACTTAGAAAATCTTAAAAACCTTTTAAAGCAACTTGATTTAAAGAAAATAGAAGATTCTAGTCTTGAAGAAGTTTTTTTTGAATCAGTAATTTTCGACGAATGGACTAAAGCAGAGGAAATAAGTTCTATTCTATTGGAAAAAGACAGAGATAATTTTTCAGCTAATCTTTTTAAATTTTTTTTTAGTTTTTTAAATGGTCAAGATTCGGATCAATATCTCAAAAAAGTAGATCATAAATATCTTGATTCAAATTTCCTAAATTCAATATTAATTTGGAAAAATTATGATAATGGAAATATTAAAATATTAAATGATAATAATTGTGTCCCATTGATTTGTCTTCATTCTGCACTAGCCTTAAAATTAAAAGGAGAAGGCAAAGAAGCTCAAATTTTTTTTAACAAGATAGAAGACGAGAAATTTGTTTCCTACAGAATTAAAGAGTTGCTTTTACTGAATGCAATTCAAGAGAAAAAAAAATCTGCAAACACAATCTTAAATCAGATTAATTCTTACGATCTTAATATAAAAAATTTTGACTTGAATTACTTATTAAATAATCAAAAACTTCTTAATCCAGTAAAAAACAAACAAGATGGAATGGCAGAGGTCTTGTATAACATTTCTAGTTGGTTTTTTTCGAAAGATCTTTATAAATACTCCACCTTTTTTGGAAAAATTTCATTAAAGTTGAGGCCAGATTTTAATGCAATGAAACTCTTACTTTTAGGAAACTTTGAAAAACTTGGTTATAAGAATCTCGGGATAAATTACTCAAAAAACCTGAATACCGAAAATCTCTATTATTATAAGTTTTTGAAAATGAAACTCTCTTTATTTGAAGATCTAAATATGAACGAGGAATTTATATTAGATTTAAAAAAATTCATCCAAACATATCCTGATAAAATTGAAATGAAAATCTTATTAGCCAATAAGTACCGGAAATTGGAAAAATATGAAAAAGCTATTAAGATTTATTCTGAAATTATAAAAAATAAATCAATACCAGCAAATTGGAATATTTTTTATTCAAGAGGTATTTCTTATGAAAGAATGAATGACTGGAATAAAGCTGAAAAAGATTTAAAAGAAGCTATGAGACTTAACCCTGACGATCCATATATACTAAATTATCTTGCTTACAGTTGGTTAGATAGAAATAAAAACGTAGAAAAAGCCCTTTCATTGCTGAAGAAGGCTGTCGAAATTGAACCTGATGATGCGTATATAATAGACTCATTAGGGTGGGCATTCTTCTTATCAGATCAAACCGACAAGTCGATATTTTTTCTAGAAAAAGCAGTTTCAATTCTTCCTGATGATGCAACTCTAAATGATCATTTGGGAGATGCTTACTGGAAGGCAGGAAGACAGAGTGAAGCAAAATCACAATGGAAAAGAGTATTGATTTTAGATCCTCAATTTAAAAAGAAAAATGTAATTAATTCTAAGATTAAAAACGGACTCTAAAAGTTGACTATTAAGATAACGAAATTATCACCGGCAAAGATAAATTTATTCCTTGAAGTCAAAAATAAAAGAAATGATGGATATCATGATATTCAAAGTCTAATGACTTTTTGTGATTTTGGAGATATGCTCTGTGTTAGTAAATCCAATGACTTTAGAATTAAGCTTGATGGTCCATTTTCAAGTTCTTTAGTTAATAAAGAAAATTTAATTCATAGAACACTAAAAAAATTAGAAGATTTATTTGAGAGAAACTTTAATGTTGAAGTAGTTTTAAAAAAAAATTTACCAATTGCCTCTGGAATGGCAGGCGGATCTTCAAATGCGGCTACCTTTATTACATGTGTAAAAGAAATTTTTAAACTTGAAGAAGTGGATGGTTTTAATGAATTATTATTATCTTTGGGAGCTGATGTTCCATTCTGTTATAACGGTAAAACAGCGTTAGTTACTGGAATTGGAGAAAATATAAAATTTACTAAAAAAGTGAAAGAATATTTTGTGCTTTTAGTCAATCCAAACATTGAAGTATCAACAAAAGAAATCTTTAACAATATTAATTTTAAGGATACTTCTTATAAAGAGGATAAATTAATCTTATCAAACTTAATTAAACTCGAATTTTTTAAAGATAGATCTAATCACCTGGAAAATTATGCAATAAAACAATTTAAGATAATTGGAGAAATTTTATCATATTTATCAAAGATTAAGGGAAGTGTCTTAAGTAGAATGACAGGTTCCGGTGCAACGTGTTTTGCATTGTTTGATTGTATTGAAGACTTGGAAGAAGCTAAATATCTTACTACAAAAAGATTTAAGGATTGCTGGATAAAAAGCACGAAATTGAAAAATAATATTAAGGATAAAACTTGTATAAAATATTAAAAATGATTATGTTTAAAAAACCTATTGGGGTGTGGCCAAGTGGTAAGGCACCGCTTTTTGGTAGCGGCATTCGTAGGTTCGAATCCTACCACCCCAGCCAATAAAGAAATGAATAAGGAAGTTTTCTTCTCTTTGAATAATGCAAGCTTTTCAATTGGAAAACTAAAATTACTAAGAGACATTTCCATATCAGTTCACGAAAACGACAAGATAGCGCTTGTTGGTAAAAATGGTGTTGGCAAGTCAACTCTTCTTAGGATAATAAACGGAACAATAGCATTAGACAGTGGAGATTTTTGGTTAGGTCCCTCAATCAGTGTTGAGACATTAAACCAAAAAAATTACCAAACAAGTCCTTTAAGTGTTTTAGAATTTCTAAAATCGCAAAATTTAGAAGATAATGAAATTACAGAATCGAGGGTTGAAAAGATCACAAATGAAATAAAACTAGATAAATTCAAAATTATAAACGAGTTGTCGGGAGGTGAAAAAAGAAAATTAGCACTCTCTAAACTGCTACTTCTAAAACCCGATTTGCTCTTGCTTGATGAGCCAACTAATCATTTAGATATTGAGTCAATTAAATGGCTAGAAAATTTTTTGAACAATGAATTTAGAGGTTCATTCCTGGTAATAAGCCATAATAGAGACTTTTTAAAAAATGTGACTAATAAAGTCTTTTGGATGGATAGGGGGAAAATAAAGACATCCCCAAAGGGTTTTTTTAATTTCGATATATGGCAAGATTCTTTAATTGAGCAGGAAAAACGTGAATTAAGAAATCGTAAAAAATATTTAGATGATGAAATTGCTTGGTTAAATCGAGGAGTAAAAGCTAGAAGAAAAAGGAACATTAAAAGAAAAGATAATATTTA
>CACFLF010000045.1 GCA_902567115.1 uncultured Alphaproteobacteria bacterium | reverse complement strand
AAACAAAAATTATTAGAAGAAAAAAATTCATTATCTAAATCTTTCTTAAATAAAAATAAAAACGTTGAAGAAATTAAAAAATCTGTTCATGAATTAAAAATAAAAATTGACAAGGTAAGTGATCTCGCGGATTTAAAATTGAGTGAGTTAAATCAATCAATGCTCTTTCTTCCGAATATTCTGTCTAAAAATGTTCCTGATGGAGAGTCTGAACAAGATAACAGAGTCATCAAAGAACATGGTGAAATTAAAAACTTTAATTTTAAACCTAAAAATCATTTGGAATTAGCTGAAAATCTGGGCTTAATAGATTATAAAAAAGCAATAAAGATTTCAGGTAGTAGATTTTCAATTTTAAAAAATGATTTGGCAAAGCTTCATAGAGGTCTAATTAATTTTTTACTTGATAACAATTCATTAGAATTTGGTTACGAGGAGTATGTAGTTCCAGAACTTGTAAAAAGTGAAGCTATTCTCGGAACGGGTCAACTTCCAAAATTTGAAGAAGATTTATTTAAAACAAATTTTAACGAACTATATCTTATTCCGACTGCGGAGGTTCCTCTAACAAATTTGAATAGAGATTCAATTATTAATAAAAATGATTTGCCCTTAAAATACACAACATATACAAATTGCTTTAGAGCAGAAGCCGGAGCATCAGGTGTAGATACTAAAGGATTAATGCGAGAACATCAGTTCGGCAAAGTAGAGTTGGTAACAATTTCGGAACCTGAACAATCAAATAAAGAATTAAATAACATGATAATTTGTGTTGAAAATATATTGAAGAAATTGTCTATACCTTACAGAATTGTAGAACTTTGTTCTGGTGACATTGGCTTTTCATCCTCTTACACTCTTGATATAGAAATATGGATGCCAGGTCAAAATAAATATAGGGAAGTATCGAGTTGTTCAAATTGTACCGATTTTCAATCAAGAAGAATGAAAATGCGTATTAAAAATTTTGAAAGTGGAGAAATTTACTATCCACATACGCTAAACGGTTCATCTTTAGCTATTGGAAGACTTTTAATATCTATTCTTGAAAATTATCAAAATGAGGATGGAACGATCAAAATTCCCTCAATCTTGAAAGAATATACAAATGGTTTAAGCATTATTTCTAATGATAAAAAAATCTGAAATTAAAAAAAAAATTAATTTAATTTTGGAACTTCAAAATCATGGAATTGATAAAGCAGATGTTCTAAAGGTTATGGAGGAGGTTGATAGGCAAATTTTTGTAGAAGAAAGTCTAAGACAAAAAGCTTACGATAACATTGCTCTTCCAATAGATTGTGGACAAACTATATCTCAGCCGGTTGTTGTTGCGTTAATGACCCAGTTTTTAGATATAAAAAAAAATATGAGAGTATTAGAGATTGGAACTGGAAGTGGCTACCAAACTTTTATTCTCTCAAAATTAGCAAGATTTGTTTACACTGTAGAAAGACATAAATTCTTGTCTATCAACGCATATAATCTTTTCAAAAAACTTATGGTTACAAATATTTTTTGTAAGCATGATGATGGTGGTCTTGGATGGAAGGATCAAGCACCATTCGATAGAATAATAGTTACTGCCAGTGCTCCTGAGATTCCTGGAAAGTTAGTTGAGCAATTATCAATTAATGGTAAGATGATTATTCCCATTGGTGATCAACACAATGATCAAATTTTAAAGAGCATTTCAAAAAATAATGAAACGCTTTCAATCACTGATATTGGTTCGGTGAGATTTGTTCCATTATTAGAAGGAAAAGAGAATAAATGAAATATTTGTACATGTTATTCCTTTTTTTTGTGATGGGTTGTGAAAGTTTCTTATATGATGATTATAAAATCATAGATTATAAAAGAAAGGTAGGAAGCGATCATATCCACAAGGTTAATCTATATAAAGTAAAAAAAGGAGATAATCTTTTTTCAATATCGCGTCGGTTCAATATCTCAATTCAAGAGCTCATTAAAGTAAATAAAATTCAAGAACCATATAAAATATTTCCAAATCAAAGTATTTTCATTCCTCAAAATAAAATGCATATAGTCGTCAAAGGTGAAACTCTTTATTCCATATCAAGGTATTATGAAACAACAGTGTTTACTCTCGCAAAATACAATAATATTAAAAATATTAACAATATAAAAGTTGGAAAAGAATTAATTATTCCTAAAAAAAGACCAAATTAAAGGAATTAAAACAAAATATGCAAAAGCAATTCCAAAAAAAAATAAGATTGGAACTAAAAAAAAAATTGGCATAAAAATCTTTTTTTCTTTTTTATACATTGCCGGTGATAAGAAAAGTACTATCTGAAAAATTAAAAAGGGAGTTGAAATAATAAAAGACGCAAATAATGATATTTTTAGGTTTGATACAAAAACTTCTGGTAATCCAGTAAAAATCATTCTTTTGTCGTCAGAATCAACAAATAATTTGAATAAAGGTTTAGAGAGAAATTCTCCCAAATAAGAAGCATTATAAAAAAAAAAAATAAAACTTACCAATAGAAATAAAAAGCTTAAAAGCAATCTATTTCTTAGTTCTTTTAGATGATCTAGATACTTCATTTTTTATTTTTTTTTTGGTTATGTTCACTTCTGAAAATTCGTTATTAATTTCATCAATCTCATATTTAATGTTGTAAAAATATCTACTGAATTTTCTATAAAATAAACCAAGATTTTTAAATATAGTTGGGATATCTTCAGGCTTAACGAGTAAAATAAAAAAAAAGAATATTATTAAAAATTCAATTAAACCTATATTAAACATAGAATTAATTTACTTTTCTTTCTTATCATCTTTTAAACCTTGCCTAAATGACTTAATCCCCTTAGCTATTTCCCCTGCTACTTTCGGCAGCTTACCTGCCCCGAAAAATATCAAAACTATAACCAGAATTAAAATAATTTCCCAATGACCTAAGCCAAACATAATATCTCCCTTATTAAAAATATACTACAAGATAACTGATTCTAATTCATCAACTTTTGGCAAATCTTTAATAGATTTTAGCCCGAAGTGTCTTAAAAATTCGAAATCTGTTACCCATGTCACAGGTCGACCAGGTGTTTCCCTCCTACCAGAAGGTTTGATCCATTTTAACTCCATCAAAGTATCTAATGTACCTCTAAAAACTGGTTTTCCTCTAATTTTTTCTACCAAAAATCCTATTTCTAAAACCGGTGGAGTTGTAGGTTTGCAAGGAAATCTAGCACCTGATGGGGCAATTGTTAAGGTTGCAGGGTTAAAATCTCAAAAATTTGTTGGAAAAGCTAGATGTTTTGATTGCGAAGAGAGTGCTTTTGATGCTGTAAGTAATAAAAAATATGAAGCTGGGGATGTAATAGTTATACGATATGAAGGACCAAAAGGGGGGCCAGGTATGAGAGAAATGCTTGCTACAACTGCCGCAATATACGGACAAGGGATGGGAGAAAAAGTTGCTTTAATTACAGACGGGAGATTTTCCGGGGCAACACGAGGTTTATGTGTTGGTCATATAAGCCCAGAAGCTATGTCACTAGGCCCAATTGCTCTCATCGAGAATGGAGATCAAATATTAATTGATGCTAATGAGGGTATAATAACATTAAATGTTGACGAAAAGACTTTAAAAACCAGGCAAAAATCAATTCAAAAAAGAAAAAATAACTTTGGATCGGGTGCATTATGGAAATTTTCTCAAACAGTCGGGTCTGCAAGATTTGGCGCAGTAACACACCCCGGTGCAAAAAAAGAAATAAAAAACTATTCAGACATCTAAATTGATCCAGATTGGAATATGATCTGAGGGTTTAGTCATTCCCCTGTATTTTGAACCAAAATTAATATTTTTTACTAATTTTAAGTACTTTGGAGAAATCAGAAAATGATCAATCAATAAACCATCATTTCTCTCCCAACAAGCTCTTTGATAGTCCCAATAAGAAAATGATGAACCTGGTTTTTTGAAAATTCTTACGATATTAGTTAGACCTGACGAAAGAATTTCCCTAAATATTGTTCGAGACTCCATGCAACCAAGGGCATCATTTGTCCAATCATCAAAATTTAGTACATCATTTTTATTTTCTAACACATTAAAGTCTCCAGCGATGAGAAGATTATCTACATTATTGATAAAATGTGTCGAAATTTTTTTTATTTCTGATAACCATGAAATCTTAAAATTGAATTTTTTCTTATCTTCGATCGGATTTCCGTTTGGTGTGTAAACATTTAAGATATTTAGGTTGTATTCATTTACGTATATAAAATTTGTTCTCGATTCGCATAATAAAATCTCATTATCCAGTTCTATAGACTTGAAATTTAATTCTTTTTTTAATAATGTCGCAACTCCATACTTACCTTTTTGTCCATTAACAATTAATTCATAACCAAATGAAGTATAGAAATCTGGAAATTCTTCATTTGTACACTTGATTTCTTGTAGCAAAATTATGTCTGGGTTTATTTCTTCAATAAATTTTATAAGAATGTCAACTCTTATTCTGACGGAATTTATATTCCAAGAGGCAATAATAGCCATTTATATTGAAAAAGAGGTTCCGCAACCACACGTTGAATTGGCATTAGGGTTTGTAATTTTAAAATATGAACCTATCAGGTCATTTACAAAGTCTAATTTAGATCCTTTAAGAAAGTTTAATGATGTTTGGTCTATCAAAATCTTTACATCGCTAAACTTAAAAATTTTATCTTCATCATTAATTTTTTTATCAAAATTAAATTTATAGGAGAAACCCTGACACCCTCCGCCGTCAACAGAAATTCTAAAATATTCATGTTTTTCTTTAAGAGCGATCTCCTTTATTCTTTCAACAGCATTTTTAGATACATCAAACATTATAGTCTTTTTTTTTTTACGATTATAATATAGATATATAGACTATGGTGCAATATTCAATTTTTTCAACAAATTATAAATCATCCAAGGGAAGAATTTTTAGTGAAAAAGATGATCCTAATAGAACTTGTTTTATGAGAGATAGAGATAGGATTATTCATTCCTCAGCATTTAGAAGGCTAAAATATAAAACACAAGTGTTTGTTCACCATGAAGAAGATTATTTTAGAACAAGATTATCTCATAGTTTAGAAGTTTCACAATTATCAAGATCTATCTCAAAAGTTTTTAATATAAATGACGACCTTACTGAATCAATATCACTTAGTCATGATCTAGGGCATACACCTTTTGGTCACGCTGGCGAAGAAGTTTTGAATAAAAAAATGAAAGGAAAAGGTGGCTTTAATCACAATTATCAAGCTTTAAAAATTTTAACAGTTTTAGAAAAAAAATATCTAGACTTTGATGGGTTAAATCTAACTTTTGAAACTTTAGACGGTATATTAAAACATAATGGTCCGATTACCTCGGTATTACCTAATTATATTCAAAATTTTATTAACTTTTTCGGTGGGGAAAAAAAATCTCAAGGATCTTTTGAAGCTCAAATTG
>CACFLF010000044.1 GCA_902567115.1 uncultured Alphaproteobacteria bacterium | reverse complement strand
GAGATGTCAGATAAAGCTTGCTTTTCATCTGAAAATTGCAGAGTAAAAGCTTATTATGTAAAAGATAGTGGTATATTCTACATCGACAAAATGCAGCCCGAAAAAGATATTTGTGACAAATCCATTATTTTGCATGAGATGGTTCATCATTATCAAAAAAATGATGATAGAGTAATTGAATTAGACGAAAGAACTCTTTGGACACTTCAAGAAAGACAAGCAATCTACTATCAAAATCTTTTTTTAATTTCGCAAAAAAGATTAAATGACAATCAAGGTCCAGAAAATGTTCTTCAATGCGAGGGAGGTTCTTACTTAGATTTACAATATAAATTTAATGAATCCAGATGAGAGTAATTTGATTTGAAAAATAAAACCAATTTAATTCAACTTTCACCTAAAGATATAACAGCTCATTCATTAAAAAAAAATATTTTTGAGGGCAAAATTTTGCTAATTAAAAATTCTAAAGAAATTTTAAAAATTATTGAACTTACAGAGCAATATTTTAATTACCTTTTTAATACAGGGATAACTAATTCAGAGAAACTAAAAATAAATTACAATAAAGAAAACTCTATTTTTTTTGAGATTATTCAAAATAGAATAAAGTTTTGCAAATTGATAAGAAAATGCTTTGCAAATTTTCTTTTACAAATTGAATTGGGTATTCAGAGTACTTTTATGGATTACATTACATTTAGATATAGTCCAGCAAGTGGTATGAAAAATATTGGAACATTGATTCCAACTCCAGCTCACAGGGATACGTGGGCTTCAAATATTTTTAACCAAATTAATTTTTGGTTTCCAACTCATAATGTTTCAGATCGTAATTCAATTTTTTTTGTTCCTAAATACTTTCAAAAAAGAGTGAGCAATAACAGCGATGAATGGAGTTTTTATCAATATAAAAAAACAAAAAAATTTCTTTCAACACCAGTTTCAAATATAAAATTTCCACAAAATCAAATTGTTAGTTTCAATGTCAAAAAAGGTGAAGTTTTGTGCTTTTCTGGTCATCACATTCACGGAAGTTTGGTAGGTGAAAGTGATAGACTTAATCTGGAAACAAGAATTGTTTGTGAAAATGATGAAGAAAACTATAAAATACCAGTTAATTTAGATGCAATGGGAACTGTAAGAAAAAATAAGTGGTTTAGAAACTTAAAAACTGGAAAAAGTTATATTTAATTCTTCAAGAAATTAACCAACAAAATATGGGAAACGGTTAGGGAAGACAGTCCTACCACTATATAATTTATTTGAAGTAAATTTATGTCATCCTTCATAAAATAATAAATAAGAGTAAAAAATAAAATAGTAATCACAGTCATAGGAAGAGTCTTAAAAAAAAGTTCTCCGAATTTTAAATCAAGATTATTTTTTTCATCTAACAAATGTCGAGTAGAATGAAGAAAACAAAAATAAATAAAAAAAGATAGAAGAGGTTCAAAAAACCAAAAACAAAAGAATAATAAAATGAATTCACCTAAAACTAAATAAACTTGACTTTTATTTTGATACATTAACCAACTCTTTAACAACCAGACAAATACGAGCAATATTAAAAAAAAATATAAATAGTTAAAATATTTACTTACTTCAATTAAAAAAAAACTGTCTACAAAAAAAAAAGAGAAAATTTCGATTGATTCTTCCAGGTGAAACTTAAATGGAAGAGAAATAACAAATATTCCTCTAATTAAAACTTCAATAAATGAAAATTTAGATTTTTCTATACAATCACTAATTCCAAAATGTAAAATGGAAAGAGCCAAAAATATTATAAATAATACATGAGGATAGTTTATCCATGAAAAAAAAAAGATTAAAGGTACTAATATATAGATTAGAAGAAATAATAGTGTTTCAAAACTACTATTTACGATTCCTTTCTGTCTAGCTATGTCAAGATCTAAACTTCCGTGCGCGAGTCCTGGCCACAGAATGGGTAAAGAAAAAAGTAAAACTTGATTTAAATAATTACCTGAAAAAAGCTCTTCAAAATATAATGTAACAGGAATCATTAAAAAAATTGAAAATAGGAATAACTTTGTATCTAGTTGTTTCATTTTAATTCAAAAACAGATTTTATTAACGAAATTTTGGGAAGGGAGAGGATTATTTTTAAGGTTTCAAAAAGGTTAGAGGTATTTGTTAAAAATTTTACTATAATAGGTAAGCTATTTCTTTTAAAAAATCTTTCAAAAAATTGCAAAGCTGTTTCAGGATTATTTTCAATAAATTTACAAAAGGTATTGTCTAGAAAATTTAAAAAATTATTTTTTCTTATTTTAGGATACTTTTCTTTGATTATACAATCTACTATTTGCTTAGAATAAATAAATGAATTCTGTAGAGAATATCCTGTAGATTGTTTTACCCAATTTCCAGCAGTACCAATTTTAATACAATTTTCAATATTTTTTTCAATAATCTTGAACATCGGAATTACACCTAATTCACAAAATCGAATTTTATATTTTTTTCCAAAATAATTTCTAGACATATACATTTCTATATCCTTTTTATATTTAGACTTACTTAAAGTTCTCTTTGAAAAATAAGTGGTTTCTACCAATATTTTATTTTGGCTAAATGGTAAGACATAAATAAAATTAAAATTATTTTTTTTATTTTGTATATCCATTAATATTACCTCATCTTTATTTATAATATTTTCTTTGAATGTAATTTCCACACCGTAAAAATGTTGTAATAATCTATGTGATTTTTCCACGTCGGTGTCTATTCTACTATCGAATAATAATTGAGAATTATAAATTTTATTTTCGGTATTAATTTCTACAATATTATTGTTTGATTTTAATGATTTTATATTCACACCCATAATAATTTTAAAATTCTTTCTTTTTTTGAGCCTGCTTAAGAAAAAATAATATAGGTTTTTTGACTTTATTCTTAAATATTCAATTCCATTATAATTTAATGAATGTTTTTTCCCTTTAATAATTACACATACTTTTTTCCATTTATTATCAGCTGATTTATTTAAAATATTGTAAGGATGATTCCAAAAACAGAGGTTCTTTTCAAATTTTAATTTTTTTTCTTTCTCTAATAAAAGTACTTTTTTATTTGTTCTTTTTGTTATTTCATCAGCTAGTATAAGACCAGATACTCCTGCTCCAACAATAATTATGTCGAAATTCCTTTTAATCACATTTAATTGAAACTATTTTTTTAATATTTTTATTTAATTTTTCTCTTATGTTTGAATTTTTAGATATTTGCTTATTATAGATTAATTTTATCAAAACTTTGATTGTTTTAATCACTTTTTCTATTTTAGTTAGATAGACTCTTTGTTTCCATATATTGTATTTGTTGTTTCTAATTTTTGTGCCAATTGATTGGTATAAAAAAGATGCTATTGCAATAGGGAATCTATATTGTAAAGGTAATTTAAGAATTCCTTCCCAGGCTAAGTCATAAATAATATCTGATGTATCTATAAGTTTTTTTAAATCTTTAGAGAATTCTCTTTGGAGTTTGTCACTGAGAGGAATCTCATGAAGATCATTTTTGACATGAACTCTAATCTCTTTTGGAATATAAATTCTATCTCTTAGTAAATCTTCTTTGACATCTCTGGAAATATTGGTTAGTTGCATTGCTATTCCAAGATAAATAGCATTGAATTTTAATGAATTTTCTTTTACTCCCATAATATCACACATCATTAAGCCAACCGTTCCAGCAACTTTATAACTATAACAAAATAATTGATTATAATCTTTAATATTGACCTTGCTTAAATCACTCAAAATTCCATCAATTAGAGCATTTGGTATTCTATGATCAATTTCGTATTTAGACATTAAATTAATAAAATTATGAACTATTTGATTTTTTGACTTTCTTGTTAATAGCTCCTTTTTAATTTTAGTTAATTTTATTTTTGAAACTTTTTTAGACAGTTTTTTATCATCACCCAAGTCGTCAACAAATCTACAAAATAGATAAAGCACTTTGATATCGTCTCTTTTATCAGTTGAGAAAAATAATGATGCAAAATAAAAGGTTTTGGCTCTATTTTTTAATGAAAACTTAGCTTTCTTTAGATTCATTTTTCAGAATATTTTCGAGTACTTTAGCTGAGCTTATTACTCCGGGCACACCAGCCCCGGGATGACAACCTGCACCTACAAAATATAAATTTTTAAAATCTTCAGATTTATTATGAAATCTAAACCAAGCAGATTGCCTAAAAATCGGAGAAACAGAAAATCCGGCACCATATAGTGAGTTATAATCGTTTTTAAAATCATTAGGAGACATGTGAAAGCAAACTTTTAAATTTTTATGCAGATCCGGTAAAATTGTTTGTTCAAGAGCATTTAAGATTTTTTTTTCATAAGTCTTACCATAATTTTTCCAATCAATTTGTTTTTTAAGATTAGGAACTGGCGATAAAACATAAAAACTATCACATCCTTTAGGAGCCATTGATTTGTCAGTTGCCGTTGGTCTATGAAGGTAAAGACTAAAGTCGTCAGCCAGAATTTTATTTTTAAAAATATCATTCAATAGGCCCTCATATCTCTTTCCCATCCATATGGTATGATGTGCTATATTTTTATATATTTTTTTTGTTCCAAAATAAATAACGAAAAGACCCATCGAATAATCCATTGTATCGACTCTTTTTTGATGCCACTTTTTATTATTTTTTGATTTAATTAAATATTTATAAGTATATGCAGGATCGGTATTCATAACTATTTTATTGGCATAAACAACTTTGTTTTTAAATTTTACTCCTATTGCCTGTTCGTCTTTTGTTAAAATCCTTTTAATTTCTGCATTTTTAAAAATTTTAATATTTTCCTCTTTCATAAGTTTTTCAAAGCCTTGTACAATTTTTCCAGTGCCGCCAATAGCATAATGAACTCCCCATTTGCGCTCTAAATAATGGATTAAATTATATATTGAAGTTGTATCAATTGGATTTCCGCCTAATAAAAGTGGTTGGATGCTAAAAGCTTGAACAATCTGTTCATTTTTAATAAATTTAGATACTAGTCTAAAAACACTTAAATAACTTTTTAATGTAATTAAAGTTGGGATTTGTCGTATCATGAAAAAAAAATCATGAAATGGAACAAATGAAAGTTTTTCAAATCCTACTTTAAAAATTTTTTCTGAGAAATTTAGTAGACGTCTATATCCCTTAACATCTCTTGAATCAAATTTTGAAATTTCTTTTTCAGTCCTTTTTAAGCTTTTTGAATAGTCAAATATTTTTTTATTTGAGGAAAAATAAAATCGATACCAGGGATCTAACTCGACAAACTTAACATATTTTTCTCTATTCTTTTTGAATAGTTCAAACAATTCATTAAACAAAAATGGAGCAGTAATAACTGTTGGACCAGCGTCAAAAGTAAATCCAGATTTTTTAAATACTCTTGCTCTTCCACCTAATTGATTTAATTTTTCATAAATTGAGACTTCATAACCTAATGATTTTAACCTAAGTGCAGCAGAAATACCTCCAAAGCCTGAACCTACAACAATTGCAGTTTTATTCATTTAGATTTTTTTCGTATTTTTTGTTATTCTTGTAATTATTGAGCTAATAACAAAACTAACAAT
>CACFLF010000043.1 GCA_902567115.1 uncultured Alphaproteobacteria bacterium | reverse complement strand
AACAGAACTATGTAATCAATTAAAATTACTTGAGAAAGATTCATTCCAATTTTGTTGGATAGTAGACTATCCGATGTTTGAAATTAATCAAACAACCAATAAAATTGATTTTAGTCATAACCCTTTTTCTATGCCACAAGGCGGAATGGATTCTTTACTAAATAAAAACCCGCTGGATATTTTAGCTTGGCAATTTGATATTGTATGCAATGGTGTTGAACTTTCGTCTGGTGCGATAAGAAATCACAAGACAGATATAATGGTTAAAGCCTTCGAAATAGCTGGATATAGTCATGATGACTTAATGAAAAAGTTTGGGTTCCTTTTTAATGCATTCAAATTTGGAGCTCCTCCTCATGGTGGTTCGGCACCTGGGATTGATAGAATTGTTATGCTTTTATCAGGAGAAGAAAATCTTAGAGAAGTTGTTGCTTTTCCTATGAATCAACAGGCCGAAGATTTAATGTTAGGTTCACCTTCAAGTATTTCTGAAAAACATTTAAAAGAATTGGGTTTGAATTTGAAGAAAATCGAAAAAACTACTTGATTTTTTGTTCTTTAAAAATTACATGTTTCCTTACTTTTGGATCATATTTTTTCATTTCCAACTTTTCAGTCATTGATTTTGGATTTTTGAATTTAACGTAAAAGTAACCAGTATCAGCTGTACTTACCATTTTTACTTGTATCGTATTAGATTTAGCCATGATGAATTTATATAAATTTTATTAAAACTGTCAAGTCTTACGTGATTTATCATTTAGGAAAATTTGTACTCCAATAAAAGCTCCCTTAACCCTTGGTAACAACCATAGGCTAGAAAAAACTGTTATTAGTGGCCAAATTAACATCTGAAGATATAAAGAAGGACTGAAATATTTTTCAGTTAATAAAATTAAGGGTATTAATATATGACCAATTATAAAAATTGTTATATAAGCTGGTCCATCATCTGACTTATAATCCGACAATTTTATTCCACAACATTTACATTTGTTATAAGTTTTAACATAACTTTTAAACATTGGAGTTAAACCACAACAAGGACACCTTTTCCTAAATCCACGCTTCATATGTTCTAATTTATTCATTAACTTAATTTATTATCTTAACATTCTCTCCTAAGATCTTCCCTGAAAATATATCATTTCTTTTAATTTTAAATGAAACTTTTTGACCAACTCTAAAGCTATTTTCTTGCGATTTTAATTTAGAGTTTCTAAGGTATCTATTTTTATTTCTTACTAAACATGAGAATGGTAGATCAATTGCCCTTATAAAAATACCAAAATTTTCAATAGCATCGATGGTACCATAAAAATATTTGATTTTTTTGAATTTTATATAAAGGCTACAAGCTCGTTCTAAAATTTTTCTTTCAATACTATCTGATTTTTTTTCTTGAGATGTTAAATGGTCATCAAGTGATTTTTCAACTGAGTTTTTTTTCCCCTCAAAAACAAAATCTAAAACATCTCGATGCACCCTTAAATCTGAATACCTCCTTATAGGTGAAGTAAAGTGTGTGTAATAGTCTAGTCCAAGTCCAAAATGTCCAAAATTCTCGCAACTATAAAATGCTTTTGATTGAGTCTTCAGTAATGCATCATTTAAAAAAAAGTTATCTTTATTTATATAATTTAGAATATTAATAAAATCCCTTTGATTATTAAATTTTGAATTCGTGATTATACTATTGTCTCGTAACATTTTTTTTAGTTCATTGATTTTATCTAATTTTGGTTTTTCATGATTTCTGAAGATGGAGTTTAAATTATTATTTTTTATAAACTTTGCTATATTTTCATTAGCTATGACCATTAATTCTTCAATAAGTTTATAGGATTCTAAAGATTTTTTCTTTTTAAAAACAAAGTCTTTATTTTTATTTTCAATGATTTCGAATTCATCTGAGACGAAATTTATTTTATTTTTTTTTTCTGATAATATTTTCAAAACTCTGTAACACTCAAATAAATTTTTTACCAGACTATAAAATCTGTTTTTCTTTTCATTAGAAAAAAATATTCTATCAACTTCATTATAAGTTAATCGTGCAACTGAAATTATTTTTGCTCTGTGAATTTTGAAACTAATAACTTTGAAATTTTTGATTTTGATTTCGGTGATTACCGATGCTCTCTCTTTATTTGGAATAAGTGAGCATATGTCATTTGAAATTTCATTGGGAAACATTGGAATAACTCTATCAGGAAAATAGAATGAATTACCTCTTTTTTTTGCTTCTAAATCCAAAGGATCATTTTTTTCAATAAAAAAACTCACATCGGAAATTGCAATCATAATATTGGTTATTCCTTTTTTTGTTTCAGACCAAACAGCATCGTCGAAATCCTTACTATCTTGTCCGTCAATTGTTACAAACGGAATATCTGTAAAATCCTTATGATTGATTATTTTTTTTGTTTTAAGTTGTTTAATGTGAGAATCGAAAGATTTTGGAAAACCATTTCTCAAACTATTATCTTTTATTTCACTGTCAATGATATCGCATAGTTGGATTTTTTTTCCTTTTTTTTTTTTCATAATTGAAGATATTTTGGTCACTAAAACTAAATTATTTCTTTTTAGTTTTTTTACTTTGTTCTATGATCTCTATGGCTTTTTCTAATGTAATATCACTTTTATCAAGACCGTCTGATAAGGAGTAATTCTTTTTATTATATGATAAATAGTCGGGTCGTCCTTTTATCCCTTTTTTTTGGACAATATTCTTTTTTGTTTCAGGGTGAAGCCCAATGATGATCTCCTTTTTTTCATCAAGATTCTTTTGTATTAATTCAATTGCTCGATTTATACCAACTTCTGCGACGTCGTCTTCTTTTAAAGAAATAAATTTTTTTCCATGCTTGAGATAGGGTCCGTATGGTCCTATTGAAGCAGTTATATCCTCTTTGGTTTCTGGAAATATCCCAATGAATCTTGGTAATTTTAAGTATTTGAGAGATTTTTCGAGATTAACCTCTTCATTACTTACATTTTTAGGAATACTTACTCTTTTAGGTTTATCGTCATCTCTTTGCATTTCTAGATATCTGCCATATCGTCCAATTTTTAAAAAAATTTGATTACCAGTTGAAGGTTCAACCCCAATTTTTTTTCCATCTCCGGTCAGGTCTTTGTTATCTTCATCATCACCAATTGCTGAGCTATATTTGCAAGCATTTTTGTGGTCTTTGTTGTAATTGGTACAACCTAAAAAAGGTCCTGAAGACGCAAATTTAATGGTTAGTTCCCCATCATTACATTTTGGACAATTTTTCTTTTTTAGAATTTCTGGGCTCAATTCGTTTATTTTATTTATAACTTCAGTAATACTTTTTTCTTTAACGTCATCGACAGCAGAGTTTAAAAGTTTTAGAAACGCTTGAAGTATATTTTTCCAATCTTTTTTTGATTGAGTAATTTCATCAAGCTGTTCTTCGAGATCAGCTGTAAATTGATAATCCACAAATTTAAAAAAAAATCCATCTAGGAATTTTGATAAAATTTTACCTCTCGAACTTGGAATTAAAGATTTATTCTTTATTGAAATATAGTTATTGCTTTCAAGCTTAGTAAAAATCGAAACATATGTTGAAGGCCTTCCTATTCCGAGTTCTTCTAACTTTTTGATTAAACCCGCCTCGGAATATCTATTGGGAGGTTTTGTGTGGCTTTGCTTAATTTCAATTTTAGAGATGTTTACGATATCTCCTATTTTTAAATTTGGAAGCTTTTGGAGATCATCCGTTTTCTCTGAATAATTATAAATTTTTTTAAATCCTTCAAAAAGTTGGATACTTCCTGATGATTTTAAAAGAAATTCTTCTCCTTTAATAAAATATGACGTTTCAAGATTCTTGCTTTTAGACATTTGAGAGGCTACTGTTCTTTTCCATATTAAATCGTAGAGTTTAAATTGATCTTCGTTTAATTCTTTTTTTACGTCTTCAGGTTTTTTTTGAAGTTGGGTTGGGGTAACTGCTTCATGACCTTGTTGAACAAATTTAGACTTTTCTTTATATATAATCTCTTCTTTTGATAGAAAATTTTCCCCAATGTCGTTACTTATAATTTGTCTTAAACTATCAACTTCACTCTTCTTCATCTTATTTGAGTCTGATCTATGATACGTAATTAGTGCACCTAGACTACCTATTCCATCTTTAAGTTGTTGTGCTAAAGAATTTGTATATTTTGGACTAAATCCTAGCTTTGATGATGCATCTTGGAGTAAAAGCGAATTTGAAAAAGGGCTATAAGGACTTCTTTTTTTTTCTTTTTTTGCTACATCTTCAATTAAAAATCTTTTTTTTAGCAATCTATCTTTAATAGATGTGGCTTGGATTTCACTTTCGATAGATAGTTTTTCAATTTTTTTACCATTGTCAGAATAAATACTACTAGTCATCTTATTTCCATTCTTATCTTCAATTTCTATGATTACTTCCCAAAATTCTTTTGGAATAAATAGATCTATCTCTCGTTCTCTCTCACAAAGTATTTTTAATGTGGGAGACTGGACACGACCAGCAGACTTACCAAAAATTGTTCTTCTAGTAGTTATTGGTGAAATTTTATATCCAAAGAATTTATCTAAAAATCTTCTTGTAATCGCTGCATCAACAAGATTTTGATTAATATTTCTTGGTTTTTTTATAGCATCTAAAATATCTAGTTTTCTTATTGCTGAAAATTCAATTCTTTTAAAAGTTTTATTTTGATGCAATTTTTTTTCTTTACATAATTCAACAACGTGCCACGCAATGAGTTCACCTTCTCTGTCAGGATCTAAGGCTAAAAAAATTTCTTTTGCTTGTTTTATACCCTTTAATATTGGATCAGCTTTTTTCTTATCTACAATCCATTCATCTACCGTGAAATTTTCGTCTTCTGAAATTCCTATTCCCTTTTCAGGTAAATCACGGAAATGACCAATACTTGAAACTACTTCAAAGTCGTCATCAAGATAACCTTTGATAGTTTTAGCTTTAGCAGGTGATTCAACAATAAGAAGTTTCATAATAATGAAGTTATCTATAATTATAAGTAAGAAATGTCAAAAATAATTTTTATTTTTTTAAATTAATTCTTAATTCATTTCCTTTCAGTAACCTTCTAATATTTGCGATATGTTTTAAAAAAATCATCGTTACCATTAATAATACCATTAAGAAAATATTGTCATTTTCTAAGTAAACTATAATTAAGATACTTAGTGAAGCTACTAAGGCTGAAAGTGAAGAATATTTACTCACAACAGCAGTAACTAGCCACACAAGACCAAAAATTAAACCATAAAAAAAGTTATATCCAAGTAAGCATCCTATGATCACAGCAATGCCTTTTCCACCCTTAAATTTTATCCATATTGGAAAAAGATGGCCAAGAAAAATAAATAAAATTATAAAACTCTGTTCGACTGAATGATTTTTTAAAATAACCACGGGAATTAAACCTTTTAGCATATCAAAAATTAATGTTAACAATCCAAGTTTCCATCCACTCGTTCTAACTATATTTGTGGCTCCAATGTTTTTTGATCCAACTAGCCTGGGATCACTTTTACTTAAAAGTTTAGATAACAATAATCCGAAAGGAATTGATCCGCAGAGATAACAACTCAATAAAATAAAAATAGTTTCAAGATTTATATACAAGTCTACCTCTCACGAACGTCATTAAATTTTTTCCTTGAACTAAAATGCCATCAAATGGAGAATTTTTTGATTTGCTATGAAAACTTTCTGAATTAATTTTCCATGGTTTTTCTAAATCAAAAACTATTAAGTCAGCTTCTAAATCTGGAGATATCTTACCGGTTTTTAAGCCTAAAATTTCAGAAGGGTTTTTCGTAATCAAAGATATAGCTTTAGTTAAACTAAGATTGTAATTCTTTACAAGATTTAGTGTCATCGGTAAAAGTGTTTCTAATCCTACACCACCAAACTCAGCCTGATTGAAAGGAAGCCTTTTGGCGTCTTGATCGTGTGGCGTATGATCT
>CACFLF010000042.1 GCA_902567115.1 uncultured Alphaproteobacteria bacterium | reverse complement strand
TATAGAAAAAGATTTCAGAAAAGTTAATTTTAAAAATATTAGAAATATAAACATTTATTTTTACGATGGATCTCACCACTATGAGGATCATGTTGATGCAATTAAATTAGTTTTACCTGCATTAGCAAAGAAATTTATATTAATTATTGACGATTGGAACTGGGAGCAAGTCAGAAAAGGTACTTTGGACTCAATCCACAACGAAAAATTGAAAATTGTATCTAAATTAGAAATTAAAACCACCACCGATAACTCAAGCTCGTTGATCACAGGCGAAAACAGTGATTGGCATCAGGGTGTTGCTTTTTTCATTATTAAAAAATAGTTATTTCTTTTTCTTTAAAATTCCTGAAACGACAGATGAAAGAAGTTTAGAATCTTTTTTACTTACGTATTTAAGTGATGCTAATTTGTCAACAAAAGTATTTGAGGTACCATCCAGTAGTTTTTTGAATGTATCGTTTTTCTTTTTCATGTAGCTCCTATGAAATATTTATGCCAATTCAATCTCTAAAATTAATATATTGTAACGGTTGTTTTATATCCAATTCTTTTGTCATTTCAATGGTTTTTTGCAGCAAATCTTTTTTACTGCTCGTAACTCTTAGTTCATCTCCTCGGATTGAAACCTGAACTTTAAGCTTAGAATTTTTAATCGTTTTGTTAATGATTTGAGATATGTCTTTATCAATTCCTTGAATAATAGGAGATTTTTGTTTTAACATTCCTCCCCTCGCATCCTCAACTTTTGAAAATTGAAAAGAACCAGATGATAGCTTTCTTTTAACCAGATGTGTTCTAAAAATTTGTTGAACTTGATCTATTTTGTATTGATCCTCAGCCATCAACTCAATTTGATTATCAACTCTTATTATTTTTGATTCACTGTTCTTAAAATCATATCGACTTGTAATTTCTCTCATCGCTCCATTGAGTGCGTTGTCTACTTCAGCTATATCTACTTTTGATACTATGTCGAATGATGGCATTTATTAATCCTGTTCAATATTTTGTTGTAATTAACATTGTCTATTATAAAATTAAATTTTTCATAAAGTAAATAATAAATAACTATGCTTGAAGTCAAATCTCCTTGGAACAATAAAACTGTTGGAACAGTTAAAACTCATAACTCTTCAGAAATTGAAAGTATTGTTCAAGAAGTATGTGGAATTTCTATTCATAAAGGTCAAGATTTTCCTCCTAAAGAACGAATTAATGTTTTAAAATCTTTTATTAAAATTATACAAGAAAATACCGAAAATTTAGCCGAACTTGCAACATCTGAAGGTGGTAAGCCAATTACCGACTCAATAATTGAAATTAAAAGGGGTGCTGAGGGTGTTGAATCATGCATAGAAGTTTTAAAATCAGAGAGTGGTTCCGTTATTCCCATGAATATAAACGAGGCCTCTTCAAATAGAATTGCATTTACACAAAAAGAACCAATTGGTGTAGTACTTGCGATAAGTGCATTTAACCATCCATTTAATTTAATTATTCATCAGGTAATTCCAGCAATAGCCGTAGGTTGTCCCGTAATTGTAAAACCAGCAGAAGATACACCACTTTCTTGCCTTAAAATTGTTGAAATGCTCTATGAAGCTGGTTTACCAAAAAATAGATGTCACTTTGTAATGCCTGAAAATTTAGAGTTAGCTACAAAGTTAGTTTCAGATGAAAGAATCGATTTTTTTTCATTTATTGGTTCAAGTAAAGTTGGATGGTTCTTACGTTCAAAATTAGCACCCGGAACACGTTGTTCACTTGAGCATGGAGGAATGGCACCCACCTTCATCACAAAAAATAGCGATTTAGATTTGTGTGCAAAGAGTATAGCAAGAGGAGGTTTTTATCATGCTGGTCAAGTTTGCGTATCAGTTCAAAGAATATATTTAAGTAAGAACGTATCGGGTAGTTTTATAGACAAATTCAAAGAAGAAGTTAAAAAGGTCCATTTAGGCGATCCTATGGATAAAAAAACCGTGGTAGGTCCATTAATCAGGAATACTGAAATTAAACGAGTCGACCAGTGGGTTGGTGAATCTTTAGAAAATGGATCAAAGTTAATTTTAGGAGGTAAGGTTTTGTCTGAATCTACTTATGACAAAACAATAATTTTAAACCCAAAAAAGGAAGATAAAATTTCTCAGTTTGAAATATTTGGTCCAGTTGTAACAATAAATGAATATGATGATTTAGAAAAAGCGATTGATGATGCAAATTCGGTAAATGTGTCATTTCAAACGTCAATCTTTACTGATCAAATTAATGAACTTTTACAATTCTACGCAAAAATAAACGCATCTTCAGTTTTTCATAACGACCATACAGCATTTAGAGTGGATTGGATGCCATTCGCTGGTCTTAAAAACTCCGGACATGGAACGGGTGGTATAAAATATTCTATGCATGACATGCAAATAGATAAAATGCTAGTTTTAAGAAAATAAAATTTGCAAAGGAGAAAAGAAATGAAAGCATCAGACTTATTCGTAAAATGTCTTGAAGAGGAAGGGGTTACCCGGATATTCGGAGTTCCCGGAGAAGAAAATGCGGATTTTATGATTTCCTTAAAACAAAGTAAAAAAATAGAATTTATTTTATGTAGACACGAGCAAGCAGCTGCTTTTATGGCTGATGCATACGGCAGATTAACTGGTAAAGCAGGAGTTTGTTTATCTACACTAGGTCCTGGCGTGACTAACCTTATGACAGGATTAGCGGATGCTAACATGGATAGATCCCCAGTAGTGGCAATAATTGGACAAGGATCTACAAATAGACTTCACAAAGAAAGTCACCAAATTATGGATTCAATAAGCATGGTTCACCCAATATCAAAATGGGCCCAAACTATTTTATCCCCAAAAAATATAACTGAAGTAGTAAGAAAAGCCTTTAAGGTTGCTGAAACGGAAAAGCCTGGTGTTACGGTTATTGAATTTCCAGAGGATATTGCAAAAGAAGAAATAAAGGATAAACCAATCAAACCAACTTTGATAAGAAGACCAGCAGCTGATAATAGGGCAATCGAAATGGCACTGAATCTCATTTTGGATTCAAAAAATCCAATTATCCTTGCTGGAAACGGAACAATACGAAAAAGAGCTTCAAACAGACTTAGGGTATTAGTAGAGAATTTAGGAATCGGAGTAATCAATACTTTTATGGGCAAAGGATCAGTTTCTTTTAAAGATAAACATTCCCTATTTACAATTGGACTTGGAAGTGGTGATTATAATAATTTGGCAATTGATGAGTCTGATTTAGTAATTGCTGTAGGTTACGATCTAGTTGAATATTCCCCATCAGCTTGGAATAGAATTGAAGGGGGAGAAAAGAAGATTATTCACATTGACTATACCCCTGCAGAAGTAGACAGAGACTATCTTCCTAACGTTGAAATTATTGCAGATTTAGCTGGTGCTCTCTATCAACTTAATTTAGCTTTAATAAATAAGGTTTCTAGAAGTCAATTGCCATTGTTCAACATTGATTCAAGGAAAAAATTACGATCAAAAATGTTAAATCATTTAGACCAAAATAATGAGGATAACTCATTTCCAATGAAACCACAAAGAGTCTTGGCAGACATAAAGAAAGTACTCGGCGAGAATGATATTATCCTTTCAGACGTTGGAGCCCATAAGATGTGGGTTGCTAGAGAATATAATTGTGTGAATCCAAATACGTGTCTAATCTCCAACGGATTTTGTACAATGGGTTTTGCTCTTCCCGGTTCAATAGGAGCAAAAATGGCATTTCCAGACAAAAAAGTACTTTCAGTAAACGGTGATGCTGGATTCCTTATGAACGTACAAGATTTAGAAACTGCTGTTAGAAAGAAAATAAATATTGTTGCTGTTGTTTGGTTAGACGGTGAATACGGTTTAATAAAATGGAAACAACAAGTTCAATTTAAAGGTGAACATTCTGATCTAAAATTTGACAATCCGAATTTTCTTGAGTTAGCTAAATCTTTTGGTATGTGGGGAAAACAAGTGTACTCAGCAGATCAATTTATTCCAGCTCTTAATGAAGCTTTTACACAGAAAGGTCCTGCAATAATTGGTGTCCCTGTTGATTATGGTGAAAATATGAAACTAACAAAACATTTGGGTAAAGTTTCTGCAACGATCTAATGCAAAAGATTTTTATCATTTCCTTTATTTTACTTACATCAAACTTGAGTATAGCAAAAAAGATTTGCAAACCACCAATTATTAAATCAGAAAATGAAATTCAAGAAAAATTAAAAATATGTGATAAAGGTGATAAACTACTTCTTTATTTTGACATAAAAGTAAGAGAAGAAGAGTTAATTGTAAAATTTTGTAATCTTGAGCACACAATAATTACAAAAGATGAGGTTAAAATCATCCATAAAAGAGGAAGTGGCCTGACTTTAATATGTATTTATGACCCAAACTAATATTATTAGTTTATCTTATAGTATGGCAATTCCTCTGTATTAGTTACACCCATCGCAGCTATTCTTTCAATTACTTGTAAAGCTTTTTGAAATTTTCTTTCATTTTCTTCACTTGAATTTTTAACAAAATTTTCACCGCACAAAGCAATACCATAATTCGTTTGAACTGGTCTTATCACTCTACCTTTACTTAATCCGTCTGCTAATGTAGTGAATATAAACTCTTCCTGCTGTGGAATAGTAATTTCTCTTTCGAATAAAAACTCTCGTATTTTTTTTTCAGCATCCAAGGTTAAGTTCCAGAACTCATGTTCAGAATTTGTCATTTCACCTGATACAAAGTCAAAAGCTAAACAAAATGTTAAGAATAATTTTTCATAAATATTAGCATCTCGCCAAGCTGTAGATTCCATATTTTGCCATATATTTTTATTCATATCCTCAAAAATTTTAGGTACTTTTTCAAAAAAGATTTTGTGAAGACTATTATCATTTTTAGGTTTTTCAATCTTATTATCTTTATAAAGATCTGTTGAAGCATAAGAGATAAAGCTTTTAAAATGTGCGTCCCTCTTCTTATACCCCCATCACAAATAACTTCTATTTTTCCTCCAACCGCGTCAAGAATCTCTTTTAGTTGATCAAATGGAGATCTTGATCCGTCAAGTTGTCGCCCTCCATGATTTGATACCATTATAGCAGAAGCACCAATCTTTACTGCATTTTTAGCATCTTCCACTGACATTATTCCTTTAAGGCAAAAAGGACCATTCCAATATTTTCTTATTTCTTCAGCATTTTTCCATGACATGCTTTGATCTAACATCGTACTAAAATAATCACTCACAGATACTGCAAACTTTGTACCTTCCCCAACGTAATCACTTAGAAAAGGAAGATCAAATTTTTTCCTCACTAAATAATTCAAAGTCCAAGAAGGTGACGTTGCATAACTTAAAATACTTTTCAATGTAAATTTAGGTGGAGAGGTAAAACCAGTTTTTAAATCTCTTTCTCTATTTCCTCCCGTTATTGTGTCGACCGTTAATGCTAATGCGTCAAATTTTTTTTCTTTGCACTCATCAATCATATTTTTTGTTAGTTCTTTATCCTTATGGTAATAGAGTTGAAAAATTTTTGGTCCCTTCAATTTACTTATTTCGCTAGCTGAAACTGTTGAGAGAGAAGATATACCAAAAAAAGTATTAAAAGCCTCAGCTGCCTGACCAACTGCCATTTCACCTTCATAATGAAATAGACGTTGTAGTGCTGTTGGTGAGAGAAAAAAAGGTAAGTCAATTGTTTTACCAAACAGCTTTATTGATAAATCAATATTCTCGACACCTCTTAATACATTTGGAACTAAATCACAATCTTCAAATGATTTCGTGTTTCTTAATAGGGTCGTTTCATCGTCAGCACCCCCGTCTATGTAATGAAAAATTGGAAAAGGTAATTTACTTTTGGCTAGTTTTCTAAAATCATTTATATTATTACATTTTGAAAGATTGCTCATAAACTAAACTTAATTCATTATGGAAAGTATTCAAACAAAAATACGACTGAAAAAGAAAAAAAAAATTATGAATGTAATAAATCATGTCTTTTCTATGGATGAAACAACAATTAACTTCTCAGGAGATAAAAATGATACCTACTTTAAAGTAATTGAAAATTCTTTTACAAGCGCAATTTCTGGAAAGTCAAACTTAAGTGATGAAATTAAAAAAATGAAGGGATTGTCGGGTAGAAA
>CACFLF010000041.1 GCA_902567115.1 uncultured Alphaproteobacteria bacterium | reverse complement strand
AAGAAAAAATTTTCAAATTTTTTGGAGCTAAATTAATGAATGATATTATTTTTATTTATTATTCATTAAAGTCAAGGTGGCTAAATTGCTCTCTATCTATTTTTTTGACTGCATTTGGAGTTGCAATTGCATTGTTGATAAATCAATTTGAGCATACTTTCAGCAAAAGACTTTCAAAAGATGGAAGTGGGATTGATTTAGTCATCGGAGCCAAAGGTAGTCCTCTTCAATTAATTTTATCTACTATTTATCATGTTGACATACCTCCAGGTAATATTCCTTTTAATGAAGCAAAAAAAATTATTAATCATCCTCAGATAGAGTATGCTATTCCGCTAGCTTTGGGCGACAACTGGAAAGGTCATAGAATAGTTGGTACTTCTTTAAATTATCTTGAACATTATAACGCAAAACTTGAAGAAGGTAGCGTCTGGAAAAACGATTTTGAAGTTGTAGTGGGCTCATCTGTAAATATTAATTTAAATCAGGAATTCGAGGGTGCACATGGACTCTTGGAAGGTGGTGATTTTCATGGAGATAGAAAATATAAAGTTGTTGGCAAAATAAAACAAACTGGATCAGTAATAGATAGACTTGTAATCACATCGGTTGATTCAGTGTTAAGTATTCACGGATTAGACACTTTAAATAAAAATGACAGTCAATTAGAGCCCGTCAAACACTCCGATAAAGATGAAGATGATAAAAGTCATCACAAACATACGAAAAACAATCATAATCATGAACATCATCAAAATGGTAAAAGTCAAAGCAAACATTCTGAAGAAATTAATCAGCACAATCATTTTGGGGATAAGAAAAAGAATAATGTAAATTTAAAAGATGACGATCACGATGAGCATACTGAAGAACATGCTCATGAACATACAAACACCCCCCCAGAAATAACTGCTTTTTTAGTAACTACAAAATCACCAATTGCAAATATTAATCTTCCTAGATTTATAAATAAGGAAACCTCATTTCAAGCTGCTAATCCAGCAGTTGAGATTACCCGACTTACTTCAATGTTAGGAATGGGTTCAAAAAGTTTTGCAATTCTATCAATTATTTTAATTCTTATGGCAGCTTTAAGCATATTTGCTGGTTTGGCAGCTAATCTTGAAAATAGAATGGGAGACTTGGCTACTCTGAGGGCACTCGGATATACTAAAAATAGAGTATTTAAGATTATTATCTTTGAAGGTATGACAATCATTATACTGGGGTTGATTCTGGGGCTTTTGTTTGGGATTACAATATTTCAAATTATTAATAATGTTATTACACCTTTAAACATAATTCAGGAGAGCTTTAATTTAACAAATAATTTAATTTTCATAGTGGTGATTGTTTTTATCGCAGGTATTGCTGCCGCACTATTTCCTGCGATAAAGGCATCACAAATTAGTGTTGCAAATCAACTTTCAAGAAATATATAAAATTCTATGAAGCAATTAAAATTCAACAACTTAGAATTGAAAAATATTACATTTTTCTTAACTTTCCTTTTCACCATAATTCATTTTGATAGAGCATATGGATATGCTCATTTTACAAAAATCTTATCTGGTAACCAAAAAATGATTACAGAGGTTTTTTCAACTGAAGATTTATCCCAAGAAGATCCGAATTTTATGTACGATATGTTTTCTAGTATTGATGATTTTGTAAGTTTGCCTGAAGGAGGAACGCCTTGGAAGGTATTTGCAGACACAGGAATGGACGAGTACACTTTTGAGGATAACGAAGGGTTTGAATGGACTGGGGTGAGGCCAGAGTTCACAGACGAAATTAAACAATTAGCAAATAAGAAAATTTTGGTTCAAGGTTATATGTTCCCTTTAGATCAAAACGAAAAGCAAAAAACCTTCTTACTAATACCATTTCCAGTCCATTGTCCATACTACCCTCATGCATCATCGAATTTGATTATAGAGGTACATGCTGATGATCCGATTGTTTACTCATACGATCCTATAAATATAACTGGAATGCTTGAACTAGTTCCTAAAGATGATCTTTACAACATTTTTTTTCGTCTGAAAAAAGCTAACTTGGTAGCAAATTAAAATCTTATGTAACTTCTAAAAGCAATTACCACATAACCCTTTAATCTCTAAGTTCCATGCTTTTGGAATAAAGGACTTTTGCTTCGTGCTTTGTTTGATGTTTTCTGGTAAATCACAGAAGTGTGCTTCAATAACTTTCCCACATTCGTCACAAATCATAAATTGTGAACCTTTATGCAAATGATCTTCAACACATGGAAAGTAAGCGTTTTGACTTTCTATCCTATGAATAAAATTTTGTGAGTGCCAGAAATCTATTGCTCTGTAAATAGTTGGAGGTTTAGGTTTGTAATCAAAGACTTCGGAGAGTTTTTTTAAAATCTCGTAGGCTTTTATTGGTTTTTTGCTAGAAGATATAATTTCTAAAACTCTTTGTCTTGGTTCGGTTAAACGGTGGTTATTTTCGTCACAGAATTTAACTGCTTTTTGTAAGATTTTATTTTTCATTAAATTGAGCTGTTCAAATTATGCAATATGTTATCTTTACAAATTTTGGAACTTTAGTACAGTTTTTCATCCAGCAAAGTATATCACATTTTGGATAATTGACTAATTTAAAATAATAATGTTAAAACCATTTCTTACCTAAGATTATGAAAAATTATTATTTGTTATAATGAATTTTATATTAAGTTAAGCTCTATGAACAGCAGTTTTCTGAATCGACACAGCAACCGTCTTTACAACAAGTGTCACTGCAATTTCCTGTATTGCAACCTTCACTACAGCAGCCATATGCACAGCAGGTATACTTGCAACAAGTATCTTCAATATTAGTATTATTAGTCACGAAAATCTCCTCTATTTACATGCTTAGTTTATTAAAAATTTTATAAATATCAATTAAAAAGAAATTTCTTACACGAGTACAAATTTGGCTTTACTAATAATTGTTTTTTCTGCACGACTTCTGCACGGACTACTTTTTTGTTACAATTAATTAATTTAATTATATGGATTTATTAGGAATTACAGCACTATATATATTTATATATGTACCAATTTTATGGATATGTACTTATCCAGTTTATTGGTTGAATAAAAAAACTAAATCCAAAGTAAATCCATTTTTAATGCGTTTAGAACTTCAATTTCTTGGAAGTTCACTGTCCTCTTTAGTTCGTGTTTTACTTGGAGGGATTTATATCATTTTCTTCGGTTTATTTTATTGTATTGTATTTTTTTATACATTAATGGTAACCGGGAATTTTATTTTTTCTTGGTTTGGTATTTAAGAAGAACAACCCCCTGACACCTTTTGTGAGTATACTTAAAACAAACAAGGGCGAACAATTTCCCGCCCTTGCTGATGAGATTTCTCTGTTTTGGTGTATGGTCTAAGACCCTTTATATCTTAGAGTTTCCTAAAAAGTGCGTTGCCATTCAGTGTTTTTCATGAAAGATTTCTGCATTGACTCAAGACTTATTCTTACTCCTTCCTGATTTTTCAACAAATTTCCACCCATTTGCAATGAGAGCATTTTTTATCACTTCGATAGTTTCTTTTCTTGTTTTATTTCTAGGAATAGAGAAAAAAGACAATTTATTCATTTTTTATCTCCTTTACTTTTTTTATTAAAGTTAAGTTTTGGATTTGAGATTATAAATCCAGTTTTGAAAATGGGGTCATCCTCTTTTAGTTCTTTCCAAATGATTTTAACCATTGTTTCTCTCCTTGATTTTAATCCTTGGAACGAAAGTAATTTTTGATTTTACATTATCTTTAGGTTCTAAAGTTTGAACTTGTATCCCTTTACTTCGCAACTCTTGAACGAATCTATTAGTTACTTCTTCAAGATAATTACTTTGTTTCTTTTTCATTGTTTTTCTCCTTTGTTAATTATTATTAACCAAGAAAATTTGAATGTATGGAAACTTTTACTGTTTGAGACAGAACGATTAGGTCGTTACTATACCCCAAATTAAATTGGAATTTTTACTCTATAATATTATAATTAATGAAAAATGAACACAAATGAAAGACTTTTTAATATGAAAAAAATCGCCTTTTTTACTATACTTTTACTAATTATTTGCTACGCAATTTTTTCGAATTATAAATCTAAGATTGATAAAAGTTCTTCAAGTTTTTTAAGTCCTCAAAATAATTTAGAGTCTCCTTCAAAAACCAAAGAAGAATTTGGTTGTATTAATGAGGGAGGAATAATTAAATCGTCATACTGCAGATTTTCAAAAACAAAATGTAAAGAATATTTTTTATCAGAAAATTTTGATTTTCTAACTAGTGAAGAAGTTATTCACTGTACTTCATATAAAGTTGGTGTTGATGGCGAGGGTTATGACATAGTAATGAAAATTATATCTGAAAAAAAAGAAAAAAATTCGAAATTTAAAAAAATTGAAAGTAAAAAAGTTAGGCCCTCAGAGATTAAAGGTTTTATATTGGGTGATGGTTTGTGTATAAAACCAAAAGATAAATTTCACAAAGTAGGGATTCATTCTGATTCACTAAGAGATTTTATTTGTTCTATTGTAAAGAATAATAAGGAAGTATCGTTAAATCAATTTCAAATTAATGAAAAAAAAATTAATTTTTTTTATTTGGATGAAAGAACCATATGGATAAATTCTCCTGGATTTTAATATTCAAATTTTTTGTGTAACAAACACTGATTAGTATTCAAGTTTATATAGTGTTTACTCCAATGAAAAAAAAAAATTAATCGTGTATTAAAAACAAAATCTTCAAGAATTATATTGATATTGTCATTAATATTTTTAATTCTTAATACTACCTATGAAATTCACACAACCACAATTCAACCACCATCACATACTATATATGTTATGCCTCAATCTGAAACGCTTTTATACTCGTTTTCAGTTTATGATAATCCAAAAAAGTGGGATTTTGAAAAATGCAACCATTGGGGGCAAGGAGGTTACAAAGGAACATACAGATACAAAGATGTAACCTTTTGTGATAAACAAGTCTATCCTGAAAATGTCAGTATGGATATTTGCTTTGCATATCCTTCTTTCCATAAAACAAAAAAAATACCTGATGATTATGCTTGTACCTTTGCAAAGACTAAAAAATCTCGTGGTGACATTTTTTATTCTAGAGTTGATAGAGATTACAGGGAATACTACTTCGACATCACAATAAGTTTTTTCCGTGTAATTGTATTTACCATATTGCCATTTTTAGTATTATTCATAATACGTGCAATAGTATTGTGGGTATCAAGAGGCACTTAAATTTTATTTTTACAAATTCAAAAGATGTTCATCCATTTACATAAAGAACATTCAAGGAACAAACAAAAGTGTTTGCAACTTATTAAACTATTGTTTCCCTTATTTGTTGAAGAGTGAATCCTCTGAAACCCTTTGTGAGTCTCCCTAAACAAAGAAGGAGAGACAATCGCCTCTCCTTCCTGATGAGACTTCTGTGTCTCGGTGTTTAGTCTAAGACCCATTATATCTGGGACTTTCTCAAAAAGTGTATTGCAAATGAGTGTTTTTTCTGCACGACTTCTGCACGGACTAATTTTATAATTTCTATTTTTAATGAAAAAATCACTGCAGACTAAATTACAATGATTACAAATAATTTTTCAATAAAGGTCGTTGGAATTAGTTTAGATAAATCTATAATCGGAGGTAATAAAAGGTATAAACATAAAAAATATATACAGAGATATACTAATTACTATATATATAACGGGCGTCTAAAATTATTCCTTCCTTTTGCGACAGGTTTAGGCGCCTAACACTTTTAACTTCATAATTTTAATTACAAACGAAAAAATGTCTGTTCTCATTATTAACTATGACCATTATTAATTGGAATTATAACACACATAAAGGATATAAATTTCAATAAATATTTAAGATTTATTAGTATTATGTTTTAACCTTTTTTGGAGATATACATGAAAAATTTCTACTTTTTATTTTTATCTTTGGCATTTTTAATCTCTTCTGAATCCACAAGAGCGGACGGACACGGAGAAAAAAAAGAAGTTGTAGAAGAAAAAACTGAAGAGACTTCTGAAGAAAAAGAAGAAGAGACAACTAAAGAAAAAAAAGAATAAAATAAATTATAATTGGTTCAAGCAAAACAACCTAATTTTTAATGCTTGAACCAATGTTTTAAAATTAAAATAAATATTTAAGTAAATAAGAACAAACAAAAGT
>CACFLF010000040.1 GCA_902567115.1 uncultured Alphaproteobacteria bacterium | reverse complement strand
TTTCTAATGGAAAATGATGATCATCATAATGCCAGGGTGTACGACCACAGCCTGATTCTTTAACTAAGGCGTTATCATGATAAAGACGAATTTTTTTTACTGAGAGTAATTCAGCACAAATCTTTGCAATACGTGAACTTAAAACAAATTCTTTGATTACAGTATTTTTTAACCACATCATTTCAAGACTTAAAAAACGATCTTTTTTATTTTCGTTATAATTTTCAAATGTCTTTTTTAAAAGCGATAGGATTTCATGTCTTAAAAGTTGAATTGCAGCTGGTGTTAAAACGTTCTTTAACTTTATAAAACCGTTTTTTTGAAAATTTGATATATCTTGTGTTGTTAGGTTGTAAGGTTCTGAGAGTTGCTGTTTTAAATCAATTTTTGATGCATCTTTTATATTTGGTGGTTCAGGCAGTTCTAACAGAACCTCCTTGGTTTTAGAATTTGAGTTATCAGCTAGAGAAACATACCAATCCCACCAAGCCTGATTATCCTTATCCCATTGTTTATTCTCACCTGTGCTTGATTCGCTGGATTTAAAATCAGTTTCTTTCTTTAAATTTAAGTTTTCAGTCATATTTTAATATGTAATGAATAGAAATCTTATTTGTATAAAATTTTAAATAATTACTATAACTAAATCGCATTAAATAGTTTTATTAATTTATACATTGTTTCTTTTGAATTTCCTTTATTTAGAATTCTTAAAACTTGCTTGCTGAATTTTTAATTTCAGACTTAAAACATTATGAATTTAAACTAAAAATAGCATAAAACATAGAACTTCTTCAAATTTTAACTATTTTTAAATATTATGGAAGTGCTTGAAAATCTAGCTTTCGGTAGAGGCGTTCTATTAATAATCTTCTTCCTTGGATTGATTATTTATCTAATTATAAAAAAAAATAAATAAATTCAATTATTTACCCAAGAATCCTAATTAAATAACTTAGATATTTTTCTTCAAAAATATTTCACCATTAATTCTAATTTAGTCTAATAAATCTTTAATATTTCATTTGGAAATAGTATTAAATTCCCTTGCATAACTGCGAAGTTTATCAACCATCACATTTCGTTGTTTTTCCGACGAAATTGCTAACATTTTTATTAAAAGTATCTTGAAACGAGATAGTGAAGCTTGAGAAAAATCTTCATAATTGGGATTTATAATTTCATGGCCTCTTATCAAGAGTTTGTTTAAATAAGCATTAAGCTCTGCTTCATTTGGCTGTGATTTCATAAATCTTACGAATGCTTTTTGACGTAGTGTCCTGTTATGCAAACGAATCCTTGCGTCATTAAGCGTTTCATGCGAATGGGTTTCTAGCATTTCAATTTGAGCATTTGTTAGATCTCCAAAAAATCTTTTAAAATTTTTACTTAACTTATCAAAACGATCTTTATATCTTATTTCTCTTGGTTCCGAAAGTTTGATGATACGTTCTTGTTGACGCATCAACATTTGCTTTGTCATAAATTCGATAGCTCCATCATTATTGATGCGAGTAAGAAACCTTGATGCATTTGGTGTTAAACCAACAATAGTATCTTCAACTAAAGTACGCCCTTCATCAATAACTATAGTTATTTTGTTTGCATCATATTCTCCCATTTCTAATGTATCTGCAATATTATCTAGGTAGGAAGCGTAACTTGGCATCATTGATGTTCTGTGCCAATTTATCATTTCTGAAACTTGCTGATTCATCAGTAATTTTTCTTCTTCATCCAAATCTAGAAAGTAATTAATCTCATCTTTAATGAATTTATCCGTAAATGAATAGATTAGTCGAGTACTTGAACAAGCCGTTACTAAAATGATAAAAAATAACAATGATAAGGAATGATAAACCTGTTGTTTAGAAAAAATTGTCATTACCTTTTAATTTTATAGCTTGTTATAGTTAACGCAATTACGAAAAACTTTGTGCTCTTTTTTATTCTATAAATAATTTAAATAAACCAACTCTATCGTAACTAATCAAAACTAAGTGTGTTAAAATATTCATTTATGTCACCAGAATAAAAAATGCAGTCTCCTACTTTTGAATTATTTAAATGAACGCCTATAAAGAGTTCTAAAGTTTTTCGTAAAATTTCTCTGGTAAATATATCACCCTCTACATCAAGCTTTATAAACTTTTGAGTGATTTCATAAAGACCATTATTTTTATAATAATCGCTTTCTGAGTTTGACGATGCGTGTCTTATAACTTCATTATTATTTAAAAACTCATATCCAAATACTTGGTATTTTCCCTCACAAATAAGATTCTTTCCAACTAAATTGTCAAATGACATTACTTCAAAAGATAGAAATGAATAAATAAATATTAGTAATAGCTTTTTAATTAATTTTATTTCATTGTAAATTTTTTGAAAGGAATTACAAACCGGATTAATTTAATTACCTAATTCTGGAAAGGACAGTCCATATCATTCTCAAAGATATTAAATTTTTGAATACACCAACTACATAGGTAAAAGCTGCAGCTCGAAGAATAGAACGACATGAATCATGATAAACTGCTGGAATTTTTTTTTTAATAATTGGCATAGCTTTATTAAAACTTGCATCTAATTCCACTTCAAGTGTAAAAAGATGAATAACTACCCCAATAAATAAACTTAGTAGAATAAGTAAAATGCATACTTTAATAAGTGGAAGGTAACCTGTAGCAAATATTATTGGTAGTCCAATATAAATAACAGCAAATGCGATTTTATTAATCCACAGAGTATTTTTAACAAGTTTTGTTCTTGTAATCAGTGGAGTGTAGTTTTCAGCGTGTTGAATTGCATGACCTATTTCATGACAAATAATTGAAATAGATGTTAAACTTTTTTTTCTAAGTCTATCTTCCCCTACTTTGACTTTTCTCTGATCTAGATCATAGTGATCGCCTATTAAGGTTTTCTCCAAACAAACGTCTTTTAATTCCAATTCTTTAATTAGCTGATTCCCAAATTCAATGCCATTAAAAGGCATATTTGGTAAGATTTCGTCATTCTTTTTAAAAACATAATTGATCCAAACAACCGGAAGAATTGATATTGAAAAAAGAACAATTAGGAAAATCATAATATGTATTTAATGTATAAATTAATATTAGCTAGATATTTATAAATATAAATTATTTTTCTACGTAATTCACGTTTCATTTTGTATTCAATGAGAATAAAAAATAACTGAAGATAATCTATTAACAAAATAATTATTACTAATAGTTTACATAGTTTAATAATAACTATTCATTTTAAATACATTAACAATACATGAATATTAGAATCAGCAAACGTTAATTTAGATTAAATATATTGTATTTTAATATTAACTTTTTAAAGGATAAATAATGGCTTGGACAAAACCTATGATTTCTGAAATCTCTGTAGGTCTTGAGATCAATTCTTATGCTTGCGCTGAGAAGTAGTTTCAAACTATAGATTAATTTCTTTAAAAAGCCTGGCTAAGCAGTCAGGTTTTTTTTTGTATTAAAAATTGCAAATGAATTTAATTTTCTCGAAGTTTTCACTCATTAATTTCGGATGAATCCATTCTGAATTATCTGATTCAGTGTTTAAATTTTTTTTATATTCAAATGTTCTTCCTCTACCCATATTTGTCTTGTAATCAATTATGGTAATAACTTTAAATCTTTTATTTTTACAATCATACTTAGTATAAAACTTCGTACTTAGTTTTTCTTTTTTTTGTGTGATTTTGTAATCAAACATACTCCAGATGTAAATAATATCATCGATTTTTTTGATTGATTCCATTTCAAAATATTCCGTAAAAGTTTTATGCTCACGGAATACTTGCCATTTTCCGTAACAACAGGAAAATGATAAAAAATAAAGAAATAAAAAAATAAATTTATTTTTTAGAAAAATTTGCATGATTCAATTTTTATATTTAATTTCTATCCTATAAAATATAGGTTGTCTTTTTAAGACATATTAATATTACATTGATATGAGTCTGGTACTTAGATCCTCAAATAACATTATTGAAACTTAATAATCGAAATTGTCCACCTTTGTGTTTATTATCCTTTTTTGAAAGCATTTCAAGAACACTATAACTTTGATATGTAACTTCCAATCCAATTGCAAAATCAGGTTTAATTTGTAAAGCATGAGATAATATTGACCTTATTGTACCTGCGTGTGTTATGACCAAAATACTCTGTCCAGCTTTTAGCTTTAATTTTTTGAGCCAAATCTCTACTCTTTTAGTCTGTTCTAGAAAACTTTCTCCATTTGGCGGTGAAAATTCAGGAGAAATGAATGAAAAATTATGTTTGTCTTCATTTTTATTTATAAGTTTCCAAATTTCAGAAATTTTTTTTCCTGACCAATCTCCGAAGCTTTGTTCAACTATATTGTTTTCTATAATGATTTTTGAATACTGTTTATATCTTGATAAAGCTTCTGCTGTTTGAATTGTTCGTTTTAAAGGACTCACATACCAATCACAATTATCTGGTAAACAAGTTGCCAATTTTTTAATTTTATTATTTTTTATAATTGCATCTGGATTATGTTGTGAAAAAAAACCTGTAATTTGTTTAACAGGTGCATGCCGAATCAAAAATAATTTCGATGGTTTAATCAATTTACAACAAGAATTACTATAATATTTCCAAATAAAAACATTATATCTGTTAAGAAAGCGATTGCTCCTAATATGTCTCCGTTAATACCTCCTATGGCTTTTTTCGATTTTTTTCCAATTAAAAGTATTGTTAAGGTCATTAAGATTATGCCGAATAATATTCCATAGATATCTAACACAAACAATGTAGGTAATATCCAAGTCAAAGTGGCTATAAATAAACACTTATTTGAAATTTTTCCAACTATACTTGCTGTTTTTGCAAACTCTGAATTATTGAATAAGTTTCTTGCTATCATAATTGATAATTTGCCAGTAGCAAATCCAATGGAAAAAATTGCAATTAATGGATACCCTGACTCAAATAAAGCTAATATTAATCCTAGTTTAACCAAAATACCTAATACTAATGACATTACTCCATAGGTTCCAAGGCGACTATCATGAATAATTTTATCAATATTTCTAGGAGAGCCCCCTGCCCCGAGACCGTCTGCAGTATCTGCTAATCCATCTTCATGAAAAGCACCTGTAAGAAGAACACTGAGTGTGATAGCTATAACACAAGACAAAAAAACAGGAAGTCCCACTTGAATCAGTATATCCCCAGCACCACCAGATAATATTCCTACTAAAAAACCGATTGATGGAAAAGACCAACTAGCTCTTGTTAAATCTGGTGCTTTTTTTGAGAAATAGGACCATTTTACTGGTATTCTAGTAAAGAACATAAGTGTTGCAAAAAAATCCATTACATATTTATTTTTAAGAAGTAAATGCATAATTAAATTTTTTTACTTATACCTGCTTCTGAAAACGTCGACATTTTGTTGTGAGTGGTTAAAGCTGCTCTTATTATCAAACTTGCTACTACTGCTCCGCTTCCCTCACCAAGTCTCATGTTTAAGTCAAGTATAGGTTTTTTTTTAAGATGAGAAATTACTCCTGAATGACCTGGTTCAGAAGATTGGTGAGAAATTAAACAATGATCTAATATATTCTTATTAAAAAGAGTTAGAGTAGCAGCAGATACAGTTGTAATAAAACCATCCAATAAAACAGGTATCCCTTTGACCCTTGCTGCAATTACTGACCCTGCAATTGCTGCCATTTCTCTTCCACCAAATGCCTCAAAAATTTTACCAACAGTTTTAAAATTCTTTCCATGTAACTTCAATCCACTCTTAATAATAGAAATTTTATGTTTAAGTTTTTGTTTAGAAATGCCCGTACCTAAACCTGTCCATTTTTCAACAGATTCATTAAAAAGTGCGCATGAAATAGCAGTTGCTGCTGAGGTATTAGATATACCCATTTCTCCCAATATTAACAAATCACAGTCTTTTGAAACAGAATCAAATCCTAATTGCATTGCTTCAATTATCTCGCTTTGTTCCATTGCTTTTTCTTTTGAAAAATCCTTAGTAGGTGTTTCAAGCTTTATTGGAATAACTGATAATTTTACTTTAGCTAAATTACATAGTTGGTTAATTGCAGCTCCTCCATTTTTAAAGTTAGCAACCATTTGCTTTGTTACTTCTGCAGGATAAGCAGATACTTTTTTATTTGCTACACCATGATTAGCAGCATAAATGACGCATTGAAAACTATCCATTTTAGGTTTTTTTCTTTTTTGCCAACCAGCCATCCAAATAGCAAAATCTTCTAATCGACCTAAACTCCCAATTGGTTTTGTAAGTTTATTTTGATGTTTTCTAGCCAAATTAGCATAATATTCATGGAACGATTTAAGTGGGACTTTGCCATTATTATTTAGCAAAATTTTAATAATATTATCATTAGACATATTTAAATATCAAATATACTCTTTAAAATTAAGCTATATTACTTTTGTAATTGATAGTCTAGTTTTTAATATAAGCTGTAATAAATCAGTCCAATATTGGTATTTATAATTGAAAAGTAATATTAAAATTAACCTTTTAGTTTTTTAAATTAGTAAATATTAAAACCTTAATTTTGAGAGCAAAATTGCGAAGTTTTTTATTTTATCCGTTATTTATTATTGTTACTTATCTATTCTACGTTTATCCCTTTAGAACGCTTAATTCTATGATTACCGATGACAAAATCTTAAATTTCAATTCGTTTGTTGTAAGTTTATTTTTTTCAGCGTTAATAATTTATAATTCAAAGTCAAAAAATACTTTTTTATTTTCTAAATTGTTAATTTATGAAGGATTAGGAATTGGGTTCATAAGTTTTTGGATAGTTAATTTGGGATTATTTATTGATATTTTTAATTTCATAGAATCTTACAACTTAGGTATAGTCTGCGTTCTAATTATATTGATTCTGACATTATTAAGTTTTTATAATGGTA
>CACFLF010000039.1 GCA_902567115.1 uncultured Alphaproteobacteria bacterium | reverse complement strand
TAATTTTCCTTTAAAATATAATGCTGAGTATAATGATAAATCAAAAGTTGTTCCTTTTAAAGATTGGATTATTGAAAATTTAAAAGGTGTTCAGAAAAATATTATAGAAAATGCCCACCACAACTTTTTAACTCAGCAAAAGATACATGAGTCAGTAATAGAAATTCTCAGAATTGATAACGTCAAAGATGTATTTGTTTTTTTGAAAGATGGATTGCCAAGTAAATTTGATCTAGAGATAATTAATATCGTTACAAGCAATAAAGTTATTTCAAAAAATTATAATCTAATTTATAAAAACGAAGAAACAATAAAAAAAGTCTATGGGAAAAGAAATCAACTTATAATGGATGCTGTTGATAATCAATTAAAAATATTTGAAGATTTTAATCAAGATATTTACTCGAATGCAATTTATTCTCTTGGTCATGAATTCTTTGAAAGTTCATCTCTGTTAGTTTTTGGAAGTAAAGACAAACATTTTTTGAATAATAAAGCCTACGATTTTATTTTATTTTTTTCAAATATTGTTCAAGAAAAGCTAAAACAATTTTCTAATGAATAAGCAAATAAAATTACTTTTTGATAATTGGAAGTTATGGATTGAAAATGAGAAAAGACTTGCTTTTAATACGTCACAGTCTTATTGCATAGATTTAAAATCTTTTTTAAATTTTTTGAGTAATCACAATAATTTAAATGTTGACCTAAAAACAATTATCAATGTGGATGAGGATGACCTTTCTGGCTGGTTCTATGAAAGATTAAAAAAAGGATTTAGTCATAGATCTAATGCGAGAGCTTTATCTTCATTAAAAAGTTTTTTTACTTTTTTAATTACAAAAAAACTAATTCATAGTTCAAAAATATTAAGAATTAAAGGACCAAAATTTTTAGAGTCTTTGCCAAGACCTTTGACTGAAAGTCAAACATTAAAACTTCTGGGTGATATAAAAACTGAGAAAGAGAAGTGGATTATGATGAGAAATCTATCGGTGTTAATTCTCATGTGGGGATATGGTTTGAGAATCAGTGAGGTCCTTAACTTAAAATTAAAGGATACCTATGTGGAAGACATAAGAATTATAGGAAAAGGTGGGAAAATTAGAGTAATACCAATAGCAACAGAAATTCAAATTTTTATTAAAAAAATGATAAAAGAGTGTCCTTACGAATTTAAATCAGATGACTTTATTTTTTTGGGGAAAAAAGGAGGAAAATTAAAGCCGGAAATAATTCAAAGATTAGTTAGAAAAATTCGATATAGGTTAGTATTACCCGAGAATACAACACCGCATTCATTGCGGCATACTTTTGCCACAGAACTTTTACAAAATTTTGTAGATTTGCGGTCAATTCAAGAACTTCTTGGTCATTCTTCATTATCTACTACTCAAAAGTACACTTCTGTAAACAAGGATTACTTGAGAGAAACCCTTGAAAAAAATCATCCAAGTACAGACTAGCTTATGAAGTTTCGTATCTAAAGGTGAGTTTCATCTCACCGGCAACTTTTACCATTTGTGATAAACATTGAGGAGCGTTTTCATCTCTTATAGATATAGCGAATCTACAAATATATTGGGTTTTTTCACTGAAGGTTATTTTTTCAGTATTCATTCTAATTATCAAAGCATTATTTTCATTAAGCGTTTTTATTATTTTATTTAGAAGACCCTTTTGGTCTTCGCCTGATAATACAACGCGATGGGTGATTTTTGTCGTTGGCCCACCGTCAGAAAAAGCTTCTAAAGGTTTTACTTGGAAATCACCATTCTTAGCTGATTGCAGTTTCTCAAGCTCGGATTTGATTTCGTTGATTTCTATTTTTTCTGATTTGTGATAAACCATTGTAAGCTCGCATACCCTTCCAAGTGTAGCAAATGTGACACCAGAAAACTCTCCACCTTTATCTGTAAGGTAAGAGGTTATTTCTGAGATAAGGTTTGGTTTATTTTCACCAAGAAAAGAAATTATTGCACTCGAACTCATTTTTAAATTTTCATAGCCTTTCTCATGGCATCTCCGATAGTGGTAATTGTATCAGCGACAGTAACGCCTGCAGATTTTAAAGCTTCTTTTTTTGCATCTGCTGTTTCTGCACCACTATTAACAATTGCTCCAGCATGACCTAACTTTCTTCCCTTTGGAGCAGCCGCACCAGCAACAAATGCTGCAACTGGTTTTTTTGTTTTTCCACTCCACGATTTTATAAATTCTGCTCCATCTATTTCAGCTGTTCCACCTATTTCTCCTATTAAAACAATTCCGTCTGTTTCGTCGTCATCTAAAAACAACTCTAAGGCATCCACAAAATTTGTACCATTAACAGGATCTCCACCTATACCAATTATTGTTGATTGTCCTAATTCTGCAGTTTGAACAGCTGATTCATATGACAATGTTCCAGACCTAGAAACCACTCCAATTCTTCCAGGTTTACAAATATGCCCTGGAATAATTCCAATTTTTCCAACTCCGGGAGTTAGAACACCTGGACAATTAGGGCCTACTAACCTTGTCTTACAGCCTTTCATCTCTCTTTTTACTCTTTGCATATCGCTTGTAGGAATTCCGTCTGTAATACAAACAACCAAATCAAGTTCTGCTTCAACTGCTTCAAGTATAGCGTCAGCTGCAAAAGGAGGAGGAACAAAAACACCACTTGCATTACATCCAGTTTTTATTTTGGCTTCTGCGACTGTGTTGAATACAGGAACATTAAGGTGTTTGGTACCACCTTTTTCAGGTGTTACGCCTCCAACAATGTTAGTGTTATAATCTATTGCTCTTTCTGAATGAAATGTTCCTTGAGCTCCTGTAAAGCCTTGACAGATAACTTTAGATTCTTTTGTTAGTAAAACAGCCATTATATATTTTCCTTAACCATTTTTACAACATCTTGTGCAGCTTGTTCCATAGTATCAACAGGTTTGATTGGAAATCCAGAATTTATTAGTATTTCTTTACCAATATCGACGTTAGTTCCCTCAAGCCTTACTACAAGCGGTTTATTAAGTCCGACTTCTTTTGAGGCATTTACTAGCCCAGTTGCTATGTCGTTACATCTCATCATTCCACCAAAAATATTGATTAAAATACCCTGAACGTCTGGGTCTTTATAAATAAGTTTAAAAGCAGCGGCAACTCTTTCAGGTGTCGCAGCACCTGCAACATCCATAAAGTTTGCAGCTTCTCCTCCATAATATTTAATAATATCCATAGTAGCCATTGACAACCCCGCTCCATTAACCATTAATCCTATATTTCCATCCAATTTTACGTAATTTAAATCATGACGTGCTGCTTCTAACTCTAACGGGTCATACTCATTTTCATCTTTCATTTCTGCTACAACTCTTTGTCTGTAAAGTGCGTTATCATCGAAAGAAGCTTTGCAATCTAGAATTACTACATCTTCATTTTTTGTAACAGCAAACGGATTTATTTCAATCATAGCAGCATCCAGTGATACGAATGCTTTATAAATTGAGAGTATATTTTTTTGAGCTTTTTTAGCGACTGCTCCTTTTAGACCAAGGTTATAAACTATCGTTCTTGCATGATGAGTAAGTAAATCAGAACCTGGAGCAATTTTCATGTTATGTATTTCATCAGGAGTTTTCTCTGATACCTCTTCAATATTTACTCCGCCTTTTCTGGAATAAATAATAGTGTTTCCTCCTGTCTCTCTATCTAAAGTGATACATAGATACAGTTCTTTTTGGATGTCGTATCCTTTTTCTAAATAAACTCTTCTTACTGTTTTTCCTGATTCTAAGGTTTGAGGTGTAATGATTTTCATTCCAATCATTTTGTCAACTGTTTTTACAACTTCTTCGTCTCCAGAGCACACTTTGATGCCCCCAGCCTTTCCTCTACCTCCAGCATGAACCTGAGCCTTTACAACAATTTTATCTTCGTTAAGCCAAGATACAATATTTTCTGCTTCGTGTGTTTGATACACGACTTCTCCAGGAGGGATATTTACTCCAAATTTAGAAAGCAGTTGTTTTGCCTGATATTCGTGAATGTCCATTCTTTAATTTCCAAAATTTAATAAATCTAAAGTATTTCAATTTGTTACATTATTGTTACATAAACGGCAAGCATATTTGAATTTAAAGGATTAGACCAGTAATTTTTTACATTTTTTTACTAATTGCTCAACAGCTTCAACTGATTTTTGAAACTCTTTTTTGGATTGATTTGATAAATCCAGTTCAATGATTTTTTCAATACCTTTTTCACCTATTATAACTGGCACACCGACGAATAGTCCTTTAACTCCATATTCCCCATTTAAAAAAGCAGAACAAGGTAATATTTTTTTTTGATCGTATAGATAAGATTCAAGCATTTCAACTGCACTACATGCAGGTGAATAGAAAGCTGAACTATTTTTCATTAATGACACAACCTCCCCCCCTCCATTTCGTGTTCTATCAACAATTTGTTCTAATTTTTCTTTTTTAATATTACTTTTCTCAATAAATTTTTTAATTGGAATACCTCCAACAGAAGTAAAATCCAAAAGAGGTACCATTGTGTCTCCGTGTCCTCCAAGAACCATTGTTTGAATACTTTCTACAGAAATATTTAACTCTTGTGATAAGAAAAACCTAAATCTGGCTGAGTCTAAAATTCCGGCCATCCCTGTGATCATGTTTGGTTTTATTCCTGAAATCTTCCTTAAACTCCACACCATCGCATCTAATGGATTTGTTACACAAATAACAAATGACGATGGAGAAAATTTCTTGATAGCTTTTCCTATTTCATTCATGATAGAAAAATTTGTTTCTATTAAATCATCTCGGCTCATCCCTGGTTTTCTTGCAATCCCAGCTGTTATTATGATCACTGCACTATCTTTAATTGCTGAAATGTCAGTTGTTCCCTCGATTTTTATGTTTAGATTCTCAATTGGAAGACTCTGGGAGAGGTCAAGACACTTTCCTTTTGCAAGTCCCTCCACCACATCAACCATTGTTATGGGACCAATTTGTTTACGACTCAAGTTGTAGGCTAATATTGTCCCAATATTTCCAGCGCCTATTAGACTGATTTTATTCAAAATTCCACCTTTGATAATATTTTATATTATGTCCAAACCAATATCTACTGAATAAGCAGAATTGGTTATTTTTCCTGTAGAAATATAATCTGCACCTAAATTTGAAAATTTTGAAATATTATTTATAGAAATACCACCAGTAATTTCAAATTCAATATTCTTGTTATTTCTCAGTTTTATGCAGTTTTGTATCTCTTTAGGGCTCATATTATCGAGAAGAATATATTTGGCTCCCATACCAATTGATTTTTTAACTTCATTAATATTTTCGCATTCAATTTGAAATTTTTGATTTTTTTCATTTAATTTTGATAGTGCAGTTTCAATTTTACCTAATGCCTTTATATGATTATCTTTTACAAGAATCTGATCAAATAACCCCATCCTATGGTCAATGGCACCTCCAATAACTGTTGCATATTTTTCTAATACTCTTAATCCAGGAGTTGTTTTCCTCGTATTTTTTAATTTGGTTTTAGTTGAATTCATCGCCAAAATAAATTTATGTGTAAGTGTTGAAATACTTGAGAGATGTTGTAAAAAATTTAAAACTGTTCGTTCAGTTGCTAGAATCACTTTTGAGTTGCCGGATATACCGAAGATTTTAGAATTTTTTTTTAATTTTGCTCCATCTTTATGAAAAGGTTGAATTTTAATTTTGGGAAATTTCTTTTTAAAGAAGTATCTAACGAACTCTGCTCCACATAAAATAATATTTTCTCTGTTCGATATTTCACATGCAAATTCAGAACTATCATCTAGAAGATAATTTGAAGTAATATCATTTTTTATACTTTTTCCATTAAGATCATTTTTTAGTTCGTTGCAAAGTTTTTCAAAAGATTCTTTGAGAATTTTCTTATTAGGCACAATATTTTTAGCTTAATTTTAACATTGTGTTTAAAGGTTTTTTTGCCTTCAAAATTAATTCGTTATCAATATTAATCTCTGGTGATAAGTTTAGTAAACAATCTCTAAGTTTTTCTAAAGTATTAAGTTCCATGTAAGGACAGTTTGAACAAGAGCATTTTCCATCATTGCCTGGAGCTATTAAAAATTCTTTGTTAGGCTCATTTTTTTTCATCTGATGAATAATATGAGGTTCTGTTGCGACTATAAATCTTTTACTTTCGTTAGTTGAAATAAATTTCAGTAGGGAAGAGGTTGAACCTATAAAATCAGCATGATTAAGAATATTTTCAGGACATTCTGGATGGGCTATAATTTTTGCATCATTTGCTCTAACTTTCATTTTGATTAACTCCCTTTCAGAAAATGTTTCGTGAACTATGCAGGTACCATTCCAGAGCACCATATCTCTTCCTGTAATCTTGTTGAGGTATCCTCCAAGATGTTTATCTGGAGCAAAAATAATCTTTTGTTTAGCAGGTATGCTTCTTATAATTTTTCCAGCATTAGATGATGTTACAATTATATCTGATTCAGCTTTTATTTCTGCAGAACAATTTATATATGACAAAACAATGTGATTTGGATACTTTTTTTTGAATTTTCGGAATTCATTTACTTGACAGGATTCTTCTAAAGAACAACCTGCATTCATATCCGGAAGAATAACTTTTTTATGAGGACTTAATATCTTAGCTACTTCAGCCATAAATCTAACTCCACAAAAAACGATTACATCAGCATTATTTTTTTGAGCTTTTTTTGATAGACCAAGAGAGTCACCGATAAAATCAGCTATATCTTGTATATCTTCGTCTTGATAAAAATGAGAAAGAATAATGGCATTATTTTTCTTTTTTAAGAAATTTATTTCATCTTCAATATCTTTAAAATTTTTTTGTAAAGATTTCATTTATTTTACTAATTTGTCGTTAAATTTTTATTGATATATTTATTGGTTCCCATTTCTTTTAACCTAGATATAGTTCTTTTAAATTCAGAGGAATTTGTATTCCCTATATATAATTCATCTAATCCTACATTGGAAGAGATAGAAAGTATATTTTTATTCTCATACAAAACGTCAATAAAAGAAATGAACCTTGCTAAAATATTTCTTTTACTTTCATCTAATTGTTTGATATTTCTGAGTACAAAGATTTTAATCTTTTTTGCTATTAAATTATAATCTTGAAACTCTAGATTTTTTTCAAAAAAATC
>CACFLF010000038.1 GCA_902567115.1 uncultured Alphaproteobacteria bacterium | reverse complement strand
GTTGCCCCAGAATCAGTTCGTCACAGACTTCAATAATTTTTTCACCTAGATCAGCATTCAACTTGCCAATTGCTAAATTACTGATAGCTGCAGCTTTTTTTTGTATCGCAAAGGCTTTGATAAAATCTCTTGGCATTTTGTCTTGACCAATGGGAAAGTTCTCTAAACTTCTCTGGGTTTGCGCTCCCCAGAGTTTATCAAAAGGAACCTCAATTTGCCCTATACTGTCTGTTTCAATTCTATTCTTAGTCATTTTTTTTTCTAAAATCAGCTAAAGACACAATTTTTTGTTTGTTTGTTCTCTTTTTTTTTTGTACCGGTTTTTTTACCTGTTTTATTTCATCCTTTATTTCTAATTGTATGCTAAATTTTACAAAAGGGTCATAAAATTTTACAATTGTGTTAAATGGAATAATTAAACATTCCTTCTTTTTATTAAATAATAGAACAACTGAAAATTTATTTTTATTAATTTTCAAATCCCAAAATTGATTTTGCAACACAATTGTCATTTCTTTAGGATAATCTTTTTTCAGACTATCTGGAATTAGTACACCTGAGCCTTGAGTGTTAAAGGTTATATAAAAACAATGATTGGACGAGATTTTTGACTTTGATAAGTCTTCTAATATCTCTTTGATAACCTCTAATATTGCATTATTAATTCTTTTTCCATAATCAATAAAAAATCTATCCATAATAAAACTATGTTTTCTAATAAATATGTATAGTTATTAAATATAAACCAAATTTATATGGCATAAAGTAAAAAAATTATTAAGAGAATTAAAATTACAAAATATAATAAAAGCCTAAAAAATTCATACATAAAAACTAAAAAAAAAAAAGAATTAGAATAAATTTGTTATAAATTTATGCATAAAAAATCCTATTATTAAAAATATAATTCCTAGTGAATAAGTTAAATAAAAACCCAGTCCTAGACTTTTAGCAAAAAAAAAAGGTAAGAAAAAGGATAGAGAGATTGGGATCCCGACAAGAATGCTTTTTGAAAACATAATGGTTTTCTCTAAATTTTTATGCTCATTGTAAGAAAATAAAATAGCTATAATGCTCATTAGAGGTAGAGCAATTAAAAAGCCAGCTAAAGCAGGTTTTTTGAGTGACAACCAACTAGCTATAGATATTATTAAGCTAGATATCAAAACCTTTACAATGAAGAAAAACATGAAGCTGTTTCATCCAAAAAAATTTTTTATTTTAGAGATTGGGCTTCTTAAAGGCTCATAAACTCTGTCAATAAATTCGATGTGGCTGGAAAGCTTTTTTTCAAGTCTTGTTACTGATTTTTGAAGTTTATCAATTTTCGCTTCCAGAATTTCGATTTTTTCTTGGTCTTTATTTGACATCATAACTATAATTTAGATGTTGAATGAAAAATAGCAAATGATTTTTCTAATTTAAATTTTCTTATAAGTTATTTATTTTTTTTCTAGGTTTGATCACATAAGTTTTACTGAAATTTTCAGGATAATCATTTGGTTCATTCCTTTTTGAGAATATAATATACAAACTTATCAAGACAATAAAAATTGAGTTTGATAACATTATTATTTTAAAAAATTCTGAATACATATTTTTATCATTACGACAATAATCTGATTTAGTTAAGTTATTCCCACTCAAGTTCTGTATAAACTTTTGTAACATTAGAATAATGATATTCTGTAAATAAAGTCCATCCTTCAGGATTAACTTTTTTTGAGTCTAAAATTTCTTTTTGGAGAATTGAATTTATTGATTCTTGAAGAGAAACATTATTTTTATGAAATTTTCTCACTTGTGAAATTAATCTAGTAAAATATTTTAAGATAGGTTTCAATGCGACATCTTTTTTTACTGCTCTTCCGTGTCCTGGAACAATCAGATCAATATCCATTTTTTGGATTTCATCTAAATTTCTTTTCCAACCAAGTATGCTTGCTCGAATAGACGGTATTCTTTCAACAAAAATATTTTCTGACCAGAAGATTTTTGTATTGAGGTCGTAAACTGAAAGATCGTTATCTGTATGACCACTTTTCCAAGCTTTAATTTCTACAATTCTTTCTCCAAGATCTACTTTAAGAATACTTTCAGTCTTTATTTTAATATTTGCTTTGACTAATTTTGCATTTTTAAGCACTTCATTTTCAATATTATTTGATTGCAGTTCTTTATAAAAATTAAAATTACTTAAAAGTGATCTATTGAGCTTTTCGTGTCCAACGATACTTGGGTTTTCAGATAAAAAGGCTTCTGTCCCAAAAAAATGATCTGGATGAGAATGAGTTATTACAATATGTGAAATAGGGAGGTTTGAAATTGTTTTAATTTTTTCTAATAATTTTTTACCTATTGCTTTTGTTCCACCAGTGTCTATAACCATTATTGATTCTTTTCCAAGAATAAATCCAATATTTGCTATATCACCTTTATTAGATCTGTTTGCATCTTCGTGGATTCCAAAATGAACAAAAACTCCATCGGCTACCTCTTCCAGCGCAAAGCAAAAACTTTTATTAAAATTAAATAGCAGAAAGAATGTGAAAGCAATTTTTAGCATAATCTAGGTAAAGTTGTATGATAAAATTTTTATTTAAAAAAATAAAAAAAAAAATAATTTTAACTTCCTTCAATTAAGATAATGATAATTATTATCAAGAAAAGTCTTGACTTCGATATTGATAATCATTATTAATATTAGTTGATGATAATAATTATCATTATTATATCCTTCCTTTGATAATGATTATTATATTCACTAGAAACTTAATTAGTATATAAATCCCTATCGTGGAGGTAGAATGATAGTTAGAAAATCAAGGGTGGTACCTAAATATACCCACTGGATGTCAAGGTTAACATTCATAACTGGCGTTGCTATTGCCAGCAATTCTTTTGCACAGGACACCACTTACGTTGCACCTGATGTAAATATCTTTGAATCACCAGAGCAGGTATTCGAACTACCTGGATCTGGTGATTATATTGGGCCAGAGGAGATTAGAAAGTACAACTTTAATAACATTAATGAAATTTTAAGAAACACAACTGGTGTTTACTCAAGAGAAGAAGATGGCTTGGGGATATTCCCTAATATAAGTATAAGAGGTGTTAATACTTTGCGATCTGCTCAGGTAAATATTATGGAAGATGAAATTAATATCATGCCAGCTCCTTATTCTGCACCAGACGCTTATTACTTTCCTATTACAGGTAAAATGAACGCTGTAGAGGTCTTAAAAGGCACTAGTCAGTACAGATATGGTCCACATTCCACAGGTGGTGCAATGAATTTTGTAACAACACCCATTGATTTCGGTCAAAGGTATTATGGAAGTGTATCCTATGGTTCAGGTAACGACGTTATTACTCATGATTACTTTAACTATGGTATTTCAGGGAATTACGGCGCTTTAGCTTTATTGGGTGAAATGTATTATCGTAATAGTGATGGTAATGGAAAGGAATTCAATATTAATCCTCCAACGAGTTCACAACACAGAAAAGGTTATGATAGTGATGAACTTGGTGGAATCAATCATATTGCTCCAATGGTGAAGTTGTTATGGCAACTTCCAACAACAAGGAATATTACTTTAGAAGTAAAAGCATCATATAACGATATGAATTATAATGAAGGGTATGCTGGATTAACCACAACTGATTTTGGCATTAACCCTGATCAAACGTACGTTGCATATCAACTTGACGAAATGAACACTGAACAGCAAACTTATTATGCTAAACTAAGGGCTGAATTAAACTCAAACATTACAAACAACTTAACTGTAGGTTATAATCGTTACACAAGAGATTGGTTCAAATTAGCAGATGCTAATGGTGATTCTCTCACATCTATTATGTCTAAAGCTGGGAGTGCTGCGTCATTAAATATTGTAAAGGGACTAGCAGCAGGCACTATTAGATATGTAAACAATGATAGGCAATATGGTTCTTACGTTCTTAATAATGAGACAGAGTTTAACTTTAACACAGATTATTTCGGTAAAAATATCAAACATAATCTAAAAGTTGGGTATGGATACCATTATGATTATATTAACAGAGACCAACAACGTCATTCATTCACTCAAGCGATTGGAGGAGGTTTAACTGCAACTGGTGTGACTGCCAAAGATGATAGACATGAGAAGGCCAGAGGTCATATCGGTTATGTCGAAGAATCAACAACCATTAATAATTTTGTTGTTTCGCTTGGTGGTAGGTTTGAATATGTTGACTACCATTATAGAGACAAAATCGCTGCTCACGGATCAACGTCTAATATGTCTGAAACTATGTATGCTTTTGCACCTGGTGGTGGATTAGTCTATAATCATAACGATAATTGGCAGTGGTTTGGTGGAGTTTATAAAGGATTTAATTTGCCTGGACCAAGTTCTGCTAGAGATGATGGTTCACCTGTAGAGAAAGAAACAAGTATAGCTAAAGAGATTGGTGTAAGATACTCTTCTCCAACATTCTTTATATCTTGGACAGGTTTTCATACAGACTTTAAAGATTTAATCGTTATTGATAATAGTAATTCTGACTCAGCGCCTGATAATGCAGGTAACGTTGTTTCAAAAGGATTTGAACTTTCTTCAACATACGCTCCAGAGAACTTTAAACCTTTAGGAGGAGATATTTCATTCTTTGCTTATTATACATTTACAAACGCTAACTTAGATGGTGCGGCTAATTCAGAAGATACAGAATCAGCTTTTGCTGGTGGTAGGGATGGTTCTAATGTACCATACGTACCAGACCATCGTTTATCATTCGGTGCTGATTATGAGTACAATGACTTTGATTTTGGAGTAAACATTACTTATCACTCTGAATCACATGGTACTGCAGACGAAAGTGAAACCGAAGTATTTAATGGTAGTGCAGACGCAAGAAACGGAAAAATTGATGATGCATTCCTATTAAATTTCTATGCAGGTTATGACTTTATGCAAAATTTCAGGTTTACAGCCGGAGTAAACAATGTAACTGACTTAGAGTATATCGCTTCAAGACATCCGAATGGAGCTCGAAGAGGTGCACCACTTACTGCATACTTCAAAGCTGCAGCAAAGTTTTGACCAAGAATATGGATGGAAGGAATCAAAATTCTCCACATATAATTAATCATACTCTTGATTTCTTCCATCTCATATACAGCGTTACCTTGTTCACTAAACTAATGAAATGAAAAAAAACCTAAATATTTCAATTTCTTCTAATCAGACAATAACTGAAGATAATTTTCAGGAAATAATATTAGAAATAATTTATGATGTTATAGGGAAAAGAAAGTCAATTCATTCAAGATAGAAAGAATTAATCAAAAAACTTTGGGGATCTTCAAAACCTAGGACACTTAAAACTAACTTAGGAAAGTATTTGCTCACAAGACTACTTAGAGAATCTGATCGAGCTTTTGCGGAAGCCCAATCATTAGCTAAACAACTATGTCCGAATTGTAAAAAAGTTTTTTCTAACTACTACGACAGTTATTCAGATAAGCTTCATTAGAAATTAAATAAACGTAAAATCAGTTTTTAGGAACAGGCATACTGACTAAGAAATCAATTGATAATCAAGATAATATAAATATGTTAAAAGCAAATGAAATTTGTAAATCTCTTTTTGATTATAATTTTTTTAAACTTTAACACGCTCAGTTCAAAAGAGTTTATTATTGTGCAATCAACGACATCCACGAGAGACTCAGGTTTCTATGATTATCTTCTACCAAAATTCACAGAAAAATACGGTTTTGACATAAGAGTTGTTGCAGTTGGTACGGGCCAAGCATTAAATAATGCAAAAAAGTGCGATGCAGATGTCTTAATAGTTCACGATGAAGAATCAGAAGAAGAATTTGTTAAAGAGGGGTTTGGTTTATTTAGAAAAGAATTTATGTTTAATGATTATGTTCTTGTTGGTCCAAAAAATGATCCTGCAGGAACAAAAGTAGACAATTCTATTCGAATAGCCTTAAAAAAAATAGTTAACTCAAAATCTTTATTTGTCTCTAGAGGAGACGATAGTGGAACCTATAAAAAAGAACGCTCAATATGGAGTACACTAGGAATAATTCCTGACGCAAAAAATGATAAATGGTATTTGTCAGTAGGACAAGGAATGGGGGGGTCTCTAAATATTGCTGTTAATAAAAATGCTTATATAATTTCAGATCGCGCCACTTGGATAAGTTTTAATAATAAAAGAGAGCATGAAATTTTGGTATCAAATGAACCTTTGCTACTAAATTATTACGGAGTAATTCCTATCAATCCAAGAAAATGTCCAAATACAAAATCAAAACTAACAAAAATATTTGTTAATTGGTTAATTTCTAAAAGTACAAAAAAAATTATCAATAATTTTAAAATTAACAACAAACAACTTTTCTTTTCTACTTTAATTAAATAATTGCATATTATTTGAGAAATAAATAAAAAAAGATTAACATAGTCAAATGCCCCATCTACAATTTGATGTAAATAAGGAACTCAACAATGAACAAAGAAAAGTTTTTGTTGAATACGTTAAACGTGTTTTTTCAGAGATAATGAGAACCGGGGTTAATCACATCGCAGTTAGTTTAAGAGAGTTTCCAAAATTTTCTATGACTCTAGGGAGAGCTGAATTAGGTGATTTTGTTTGTTTCATGAACCTCGATGTGCGAAATGGGAGGACGAATAAACAAAAAAGAGAACTTGCTTTAAAATATATGGAAGGCGTTAAAGAAATTCTTGGTATTAATTTAAATAATCAATACGTTACTTATACCAATCACCCTGGAAATGATTTCAATTTATATGAAAAATCTTTAAAGGAATGGACTGACAGTGATAATCCTATAGGTAAGATAGATATATGAAAGTCCAGATAGATCTGATAAATAAAGATCTGTTCAAAGTCTCTATAAAGGATAAGATTAACACTTGTCATCTTGTTACATTAAAAGATGAAATTTTTCAAAAACTTACCCAAAAAAAAATAACAAAAGAAAAACTAATTAATTTAAGTTTTGAATTTTTGTTAAAAAAAGAAAAAAATACTCAAATTTTGAGAGAATTTGAACTTCAAGTTATTTCAGAATATTTTTCAGACTATATGGAAAATGTGAAATCATGGTGCTCTCAAGGAAAATAGAATTTTTTTGAAATAATTTTATTCGTGCTTGTTTTTCAATTAAACCGTGAATATCTTATATACATTAACCATTGATAAGGAGGTGATCTGATGTCTAGTATTATAGATTTTATTCAGCTTGAATTATTACACTTTTTGTCAGAGCAACCTTTGATTAAAAGGTAGTAGTTATAGTAAGTTGTAATAAGCTTTAGTACGAAAGGGGAGGAAACTCCCCTTTTTTCAACCAACACTTATAAAAGTATTTTTTTAAACCAAACATA
>CACFLF010000037.1 GCA_902567115.1 uncultured Alphaproteobacteria bacterium | reverse complement strand
GATCAAGTAAAGGAACTCTAACTTCTAATGACACCGCCATACTAGCTCTATCAACTTTTGTTAAAATATCATCGGGAAGATAAGTTAGTGTATCGAGGAGTTTGAGCTTTTCAACATAGTCATTTAAGTATGTATCAAAATTATTTTGCCAAACTAAGCCTTTCTCCTCATTCCCTTCTATTAAATAATTATCTGGGTTATCTATCGAACTTATCAGAAACCTGTAAAAATCAGGATCGTCTTCTTTTAAAATTTTAGTTAATTTATAAAGTTTTTCTCCTAATTGAGACGGAACAAATGAATTCGGAAAAATTTTAGATAAAGTATTCCAGCTTTTCTTTGATCCTAAATTTATAAAATTTATAATAAATTTTTTTAAAAAATCTGGAAGGTTAAAAATCCAATTCACATTATTAGCAATCATATATCGGTTGTAACCCATAAATAATTCATCCCCACCATCACCAGATAATGCAACTTTAACTTTTTCAACTGCCATTTTACTGATTAAAAAGGTTGGAATCTGTGAAGAATCTGCAAAAGGTTCGTCAAAGTATTTTGGAATTTCTGGAATAAAGCTTTGTGCCTCACTAGGGGTTAAATATAATTCATGATGTTCAGTTTTTAGATGTTGTGCAATTTTTTTTGCATGGTTAGCCTCGTTATAATCATTCTCATGAAATCCAATAGAAAAAGTTTTTATTTTTCTACTAGATATTTTTTGCATAATTGCACACACAGTAGATGAATCAATGCCACCTGATAAGAAAGCTCCAAGAGGAACGTCGGCTAACATTCTTTTTGAAATAGAGTCAGTTAACAAATCATCTAAATTGTTAATTAATTCGTTTTCTGTTTGATCTTTGATAATCGTTCTTTTTTTTACAATTCCTGTAAGATCCCAAAATTTTGAAATTTTTGGATTAAAATCATTTCCAGAAATTTCTAAAATACTTCCTGGTTCAAGTTTAAAAACACCTTCGTAAATTGAATATGGAGCTGGTATGTATCCGTGTCGCAGAAAATTAGCAACAGCATTTTTATTTATTAATTTTTTAAACTCATTAAAAATATTAAATGGTTTTAATTCCGATGCAAAAATTAGATTGTTATTAATTATGGACCAAAATAAAGGTTTTTTTCCTAATCTATCTCTACATAAATAAATTTTGTTTTCTAAATTATCAAATACACCAAAGGCAAACATGCCGATTAGCTTAGGTAAGATCTTTTTTATTCCATAACAGTCAATCAACTCTAAAATAATTTCAGTATCTGAGTGACCCTTTAAGTCAATATTTTTTGATTTAAGTAATTTTTTTAAATCAAAAGTGTTATAGATCTCACCATTATAGGTTATGACAAATCTTTTACTCTTTGAGACCATTGGTTGTAAACCGTTTTTTGAAAGATCTACGATTGATAATCTTTTATGAGATAAAACACATGAGTAATTTTGATTAAACCAAGTATCTCCATCATCGGGCCCCCTATGATGAATTGATTCAGCCATTTTGTTTATTTCATTTATAATAGATTGATTTTTTTTTTTTTTAGAAAAAATTCCTATTATTCCACACATATTGTCTTCATTAAGTTAAAATAAGATTATGGTATATCTTTATACTATAGAGATATTGTAATAAAGATATTTAAAAAAAAAGTTCATGCAGTGAAATTCACATATTGAAATTCAGTGGTTGAACTTAATTTTTTTTTGTTTATAATTTTTATATGAGCAATAAAAACAATGAACTTAATTTTTTAAAAATTCTTGAAGAAGGAAAAGAAGTGACACAAAAGAGTCTTTCATTAAACATTTCTGTTTCGATAGGCTTTATAAATGCTCTAATAAAAAAATTCCTAGGTAAAGGAATTATTAAAATAAAACAAGCTCCTTATAAAAGATTTATTTATTATTTAACTCCAGTTGGCTTTTCAGAAAAGGCAAAACTTGTAAATGAATATTTCAACGATTCTTTGACTTTTTTTAAAATGTTAAGAAGTGAGTTTAACGATTTGTTTTCAAGTGAAAACTGTAGTAGTTTTTATTTTTACGGAACAGGTGAGGTCTGTGAAATTGGTGTTTTATCAGCCCAAGAAAATAATAAAAAAATTATCGCTATAATCGATCCTAAATATAGGAAAAAAAAATTTTTAAATTTTAAGGTTTCAAAAAAAATCCCTGAAAATTTAGGGAACAAAAAAATTGTTATTACTAGTAAAATATATCAACAAGATATTTATTTTAAACTTTTAAAAAAATTTAATGCTAATCAGATATTGTTCATCAAGTCTATGTTTATTAGTAGAAAAATACCTAATTTTAAACCAACCGAAAACAATAGTACAAAAAATGGATAATTGGTATGTTATTCAAACAAAACCTAAGCAAGAAAAGAGAGCTATGATTAATCTTTTAAATCAAAAGTTTACAGTATTCTTACCTCAAATAAAATGTTCAGTAAATTTTAGAAAGAAGGAAATTTTTAAGAATCAACCACTGTTTCCTTCTTATCTTTTTGTGAAAATATGTTTAGAAAATGATTTATGGTTTAAAATAAACAATACATTTGGTGTTAAAAAAATAGTTTCTTTTGGAAGTATACCATCTTTTGTAAATAGGGATTTCATGCAGAATTTAATTTCCTGTATAGATAAAGATGGTTTTGTTAATCATGATTTTTTTGAATTTAAAAACAAACAAAATGTAAAGATAAAAAATGGTCCTTTTGCTGGTTTTCTAGCGGAAATTATTGATATTGATGCTAGTAAAAGAGTAAAAGTTCTTTTAGATTTATTTAAAAAAAAGACAATTACGAGTTTAGAAAAAAAAGATTTTTTACCATAGTTGTCTTGCTCTAGTGTTACGGTGAGTGCTATTTATTTAGTACTGCGGTAGCTGTGGCAAAATTATTTATTATTAATTGAAATTTATGAAAAAAACAAAAAATTTTGGTTTGATTGGTGCTTCTGGGTACGTGGCTCCAAAACATATGCATTCTATTAGAGAGGTTAACGGAAATTTAGTTGTAGCATATGATATAAATGATTCTGTTGGAATTATTGATAGTTATTTTCCTGATGCAAATTTCTTCACAAATCAGAAAAAATTTAACAAATTTTTAGAAGAATTTAAACATATTGATTATTTAAGTATATGCTCACCTAATCATTTGCATTTTTCTCATATAAAATTTGGACTTGAAAATAAATGTAATATAATTTGTGAAAAGCCTCTAGTAATAAATCTATCAGATTTGGACACTCTTGAAAAACTTGAAAAAAAGTTTAATAAAAAAATTTCAACAATTCTTCAGTTAAGACTTCATCCAGAAATTATAAAATTAAAGAATCGAGTTTTAGAAGAAAATGAAGATTATGAAGTTGAACTTACTTATATTACATCAAGAGGAAAATGGTATTTTGTTTCTTGGAAAGGTGATGAAAAAAAATCTGGGGGGATTTCTACTAATATTGGGATACATTTCTTTGATTTACTTTGTTATCTATTTGGAAAAATAAAAAAATCTTATGTTCATTTAAGAGAAAAAAATAAATGTGGAGGTCATATTATATTTGAGAGAGCAAAAGTAAAATGGTTCTTATCAATAGATAGAGAAGATTTGCCTAAAACGGCTCAGCAAAAGCCATATAGGTCGCTTTTAATAAATAAGAAAAAAATAGATCTTTCAGAAAATTTCAATGAGTTGCATGTTAAAAGTTTCAAAAATATTATTGAAGAAAAGGGATTTACTATTGACGACGTTAGACCATCAATTGAATTAGTCTCAAATATAAATTCTTCAAAAATTGAAGTTAGCCGAGAAAATATACATCCTTATTTAAAAAAAATATGAAAAAAAAAAATTATTTCGTTCATGATTCTTCAGTAATAGATCAAGGAGTTAAGATTGGTGATTCAACAAAAATCTGGCATTTTTCGCATGTTTCTAGTGGTGCTAAAATTGGAAACAACTGTACTATTGGTCAAAATGTATTTATAGGAAATAATGTCAGTATTGGAAATGATGTTAAAATTCAAAATAATGTTTCTATTTTTGAAGGTGTTCAAATTGAGGATAAAGTTTTTTGTGGACCAAGTGTTGTTTTTACAAATGTTATAAATCCAAGAAGTTTTGTTTCAAGAAAAAAAGAATATAAAAAAACGATTATCTGCAAAGGTGCAACACTTGGTGCAAACGTTACAATTATTTGTGGGGTAAATGTTGGTTCATTTTCAATGATTGGTGCCGGTGCTGTCTTAACAAAAAGCTCTAAACCACATTCTTTAATGTATGGAAATCCAGCTACTCATAAAGGGTGGGTTAGTGAATCTGGAGAAATTCTTGATAGCGAACTATATTGTTCTAGGGAAAATATTCAATATCAATTAATTAACAATATCCTAAAAAAAAGTAATGGTTAAAAATTTGAAAACAATTTCTTTCAGTGGTCTGGATTCTCAACTAGAAAAAAATAGGTCAGACATTAATAAAGCACTAAAAAATGTATTGGATAGTTGTCAATTTATAATGGGAAAAGAAATTGAAACCTTAGAACAAAAACTAGCTTCTTTTTTTAAAATTAAATATGCAGTAACATGTGCTAACGGAACAGATGCTATCACCTTATCACTTATGGCTATTGACTTAAAACCAGGTGACTTTGTTATAGTTCCTGACTTTACATTCGTTTCAAGTATTGAGGCTCCTGTTCAGTTAGGGATTAAACCTATTCTGGTAGATATAAATAAGGATGATTTTTCAATAAATATTGAGCATCTAAAAAGTGTGATCAATGTTAACAAAAAAATGGGTTACAAAATTAAAGCAATAATTAATGTTGATTTATTTGGTATGCCGTCAGATTATTCAAGTTTATTGAAAATATGTAAAGAAAATAATTATTATCTTATAAGCGATGCTGCTCAATCATTTGGAACGATTTATAATAATGCCCCGATTTCTAATTATGCTGATATTACGACAACAAGTTTTTTTCCTTCAAAACCCTTAGGTTGCTATGGGGACGGTGGATGCGTATTTACAAAGTCAAAAAAAATTGCAGATAAAATTAAGTCCCTAAGATTGCATGGAAAAGGTTTCAATAAATATGATAATAAATATGTAGGCCTGAATAGTCGACTGGATACTATTCAAGCAGCTATTCTTATTGAAAAACTTAAAGTTTTTCCAGATGAACTTAAAAAAAGAAAGGAAATCGCAAATTTTTATATGAAAAATATTGATAAAAAAGAAATTCTGCCAAAAGAAAGAGAAAACTCAAAATCTGTTTGGTCACAATTTACTATTAAAACAAGTTTAAGAGATGATTTGAAATTATTTTTGCAAAAAAAAAAAATTCCATCCGCGGTTTATTATCCTCGACCACTTCATAAACAGTCGGCTTATAAACATTTTTCAAATAAAAATTTAACTTTTTGTAACTCTGAAAATGCATCAAAAAGAGTACTGAGCATACCAATTCATGGATATTTAAATCAAAAACAGGTTAAATACATAACTGATGCATTAAATAATTTTTTTGGAAAGGAATAAATTTATGAATATTTTCTTAATAAATTTTATATTTAAATTTCTAAATATTTTTGATTATCTTAAATTAGATAAATTAAAGATAAGATTAGAAAATTTTATTATTTGGTGCTTTTGTATTGGTGGAGCTTTTAGTAAAAAACAACACGTAGAAATTAAATCTATTTCAAAAAATAGAAGAGCATCTTTTCTTTTGCTATCACCAAGGATTATTCAAAAAATATATTGGAATTTATATAAATTAGGACAAGAAAAAACATCAGTAAAACTTCCAGCACCGAATTATTTATCAATAGCTTCTTTTAATAATTGTTTAAAAGAATTTAAAGAGAAAGGAGTAACTAAATGGCCAATATCTTTCAAAAGTACACTTAGTCAAAAACTTATCAATAATTTACGAGATAAAACAGGTATAAATCAAACTATCAAACTACCATTTGACCACGAACTAACGTTAAAAACTATTCTTAATACAGATATTTGTTTACTCATCTCTCATTATTATTCTAGTCAATCATTTTTTAGAGAAGAGCCAACGGTTAGTCATAAATCTGTGTTAAAAAAGAATTTTAATAAACCAAATTCATATATGTTTCATTCAGATGGATTTAGACAAGTCTCTGTAATGCTTCTATTAAATGATTTAAACGATAAAAATATACACATGGAATATGTTATCAAAAGTCATTTAAAACAACAAATTTATGAAAGAAGATTTGTAGACCAAGAGAATTTAAAAAAACAATATAGAATAAAAAAGTTAGTTGGTAAAAAAGGAGATCTTTTCATTTTTGATGCTGAAGGCCTTCATAGAGGTCTTTATGGAAAAAGTGGGAAGGAAAGACTAATTTTTCATTTAAACTTTCATCCCGGAACATACTGTACATTAAAAAAAAGTTTCTCATATTTAATTCCAAAATCTATTTCAAAATCAAAAAATTCATTTAACTCTTTTGGATAACAAAGTTTTATAATAATGTTTAAATCTGCACATATTTTGATAAGTCTTTTATCAAAAGAAGAAAAAGTAAAATGTTTGTTAATTATTTTATTAGCTTTTATAATCTCGATTTTTGAATTTTTTTCAGCCAGTATTATTATAACCTACGCTCAATTTTTAAATAATCCTGAATACGAGATATCAAATAACGCATTTAAAAAACTTATAGGTTTCTTTAGTGAAAATAATATTCTTGGTTTAACGCTTCTTCTTGGAACTACTTTTATTTTAAAAAATTTGTTAATGGCTATCGAGGCTTTTTTTCAAAATTTTTCCATACAAAAAATGTCATATAATTTCAAAAATAAATTACTAAGAAAATATTCTAAAATGGATTTTGAGAGTTTTATCTCTAGAAATTCTTCATATAATATACAAGTTATAGGCAGTGATACAGAACAATCTTTTTCAGCTGGACTTCATGCACTTGGTTCTATTATATCTGAATCATTCATATTTATTACTTTAATTGTTTTTATAATTTTTATTAATCCAATTATTTCACTATTTATTTTTTTTATTATTGTTTTTTTTGCTTTGATTACAAAAAAATATGTATTACCAAACTTTTATAGATGGGGATTACTATTTCAACAACAAGGAATAGACTTAACAAATAGTTTATTACAATTTTTTCAGGGTTATAAAGAAATTCTGTTAAACAAAAAGCAGTCTTTTTTTATTAATTGTTATAAGGAAGTTTCTAGAGAAAGAGTAAACACACAAGCGATTATAAGCGCTTCAAACTCTCTTCCTAGAATAATACTAGAGTTATTTTTTATAATCTTATTTCTATCCGTTACTTTGATTTTCATCTCTTTTAATGAAGATCAAACAAAAATTGTAACAATCTTAAGTGGTTACTTATATGTTGGGTTTAAACTAATGCCAGGATTAAACAGAATAATAACTTTTTTTAACGTTTTCAAATCAACAACTCCAAGAATAAATAGAATTAATGAAGAGTATAATCATCTTGTTACCAAAAATAATTATCATAGTAATAAAAACTTCTCATTTAAGAAGAATATAACAATAAAAGATTTAAGTTTTAGATTTAATAATAAAAGAAAAACCACACTTAAAAATATTAATCTTGTAATTAATAAGGGAGATTTTATAGGTATTGTTGGGAAGACTGGTTCTGGAAAATCGACCTTGGTAAATTTAATCTTAGGTCTATTAAAACCCACAGCTGGCAATTTATTAATTGATAATAAATTTCTGCCAGATACAACAGAATGGATAAATCAAATAGGGTATGTATCTCAAGATATCTTTTTAGTTGATGATACAATAAAGTCTAATATTGCTTTCGGTGAAAAAAAAATTAAACTTAAAAAACTTCATGATGCTATCAAAAATTCTGATTTGAGTTCATTTATTAATTCTTTAAATAATAAACTAGAAACGCGCGTTGGTGAAAAAGGTTTACAAATTTCTGGGGGGGAAAAACAAAGAATTGGTATTGCTAGAGCGCTTTATAATGAATCTAAAGTTTTAATATTTGATGAAGCAACCTCTGCACTAGATTCAGAAACAGAGGAAAACATAATAAAAACAATAAAAAGTTTAAGAAAGAAAAAAACAATTATAATGATAACTCATAAATTAAATACATTGGAATATTGTGACAACATCGTAGAGATTAAAGATGGAAAAATTAGTAAGGTTGAAAAAAAATAGGCTCATAATGGAAA
>CACFLF010000036.1 GCA_902567115.1 uncultured Alphaproteobacteria bacterium | reverse complement strand
TTGTTCTTAAGAAAATAGAAAGATAATATTTATAATATTTATTTTTTTCTAATGAATGGGCGAACTAAATACAGCACTTATTAATTCTTAGTTAATCATTTAATATGCTCAATTGAATCGAAAGAAAAACCTATTTTTCAATTACAAAACCTAAATCACAAATATTATCTATTTTCTCATTGAATACAGAAATATTTGAGCAGTATTATCAAATTATAAATCACGATAAATTAAAGTATTTTCAATAGCCGTTTATTTTTAAATGAAAGTGTATATGTTTCTTGTTTAATTCAAAATTCATTGTGATATAAAGTATTAAATATTAATAAAATGACCAGGAATAAAGAGTAGAATGAGTCTTGATAACATACCTATAGAAATTTGTATTAAGTTAAATTTTATTTTTTATAACCTTTTTTTGATACTTGCGAGCGTGCTGAAATTGGTAAACAGACAGGACTTAAAATCCTGCGGGTGGTAACACCCTTGTGGGTTCAAGTCCCACCGCTCGCACCAATAAGAACGATGAAATTACATAACTACACACTTATAGCATTTTCCTTTTCAATTTTATTGAGCGGTTTTAACCTAAGGGGAGATGATTTAGAAGGAAAAATTAAGGATTTTATTTTGAAAAATCCAGAAGTCATTATCGAATCCCTTCAAAAGTTTGAAGTAAAAAAAGAAAATGAAAAAAAACTAGAAAATAAAAATAAGATTAATACGTTGAGTAAGCAGATTTATAATTCTGAAAGTCTTTTTGAAGGAAATAAACTGTCTAATAAGATTATTGTAGAGTTTTTTGACTATAATTGCTCATATTGTAGAAGAGCTCACCAAGACTTAAAAAAGATAATTAGCGAGGATAAAAATATAAAAGTTATTTACAAAAATTATCCCATACTTTCAGAAAATTCTATTAAGCTAGCCAAGTATGCATTAATAATTTCAGAAATTGATAAAAAAAAATTTGTAAAATTTCACAATTTTATTTTGACAAATAAAGGCAAGATTAATGATGATATTTTGATTTCAATATTAAAGGAATTGAATATTGATAAAAATTACTTAGAGAACAAAATTAATGATGAGGAAATTAACCAAAAGCTTAAAAATGATATTGATCTAGCAAGAAATCTTGGCTTAAGAGGAACACCTGCATTCATAATTTCAGATGAGATTTTTTTTGGATACATAGATAAAGATGATATGGTTTCAATACTAAATCAGCAATAAAGATTCTGTTTAGCTTCACTTTTAAATTTCGCCGCGAATCCATTACTGTAAAGAATTTTTTTACCAAACTGACTTAAAAAAACATTATGGTTAACCAGCGCATCCATCTCTCTCAAATGTTTTTTTGTTCTGTCTTCATAGTTTACAAATATTTCTTGATCTTCTTGTAATATATGAATCAGCTCGTGAAGTAAAATTCCTCTGTGACAAATATCATCCATTGGAGAAAGTGTATCAGCTAAAAAAATTGTATATTTAGGATTATCTGGTGTTAATGCTAATATTTCACATTCCCTCCCACACGCCATTTCTGCTAATGCTTTTTGTTCAATAAACTGAATTTTTGGGAATGTTTTTGGTTCTTTGTAATCAGTATGGGTTGTGATCCATAAAAGTAATGCTAGTATTAGCTCATTAAATGTTTCAAATTTTTCCATTATATTATACTCATGATTAAAAAATTATTTATTCATCGTTCTCTTCCTGAAATGTATAACATAGATGTTGGAGATGACAATAAAATTTATACTGAAGCCAGTGGAAAAAAAGACGGTATTCCAGTTATTTTTGTGCATGGTGGACCCGGGGGACACTGTCGTAGTGAACATCACTCACTTTTTAATCCTCAGATATTTCGATCAATTATTTTTGATCAGAGAGGATGTGGTAAGAGCATCCCTTACAGATCTTTAGAAGGAAATAATACTGAAAATTTAGTTGAAGATATTGAAAAAATAAGAGATTTTTTCAAAATAAAAAAATTTCTAATTGTTGGCGGGTCATGGGGTGCTACGTTAGCAATAAAATATGCCCTAAAGTTTCCCAAAAATTTAATTGGTGTTCTTTTGAGGTCAGTTTTTCTTGGAACAATTAATGAGATAAATTGGGCATTCATTGATGGTCCAAAAAATTTTGCTCCAAACTTGTATAAAACATTTGAAAGGTATTCGAACGGTAAAGAAATAATTGATTCATATTACAAAAAAATTTTAAAAGAAAATTCTAAGGTCCATTCATGGATTTGGCATGACTATGAAAGAATTTTATCTCAATTAAATCCTAAAAATTATTTCTTTGAATCTGAAGAAGAATTACTCAAGAGAGAAGGTCTTCCAAATTCGCCATTCATGGAATTACATTACATAAAAAATAATTTTTTTATGGAAGATAATGAAATTGTTAAAAAAATTTCGAAAATAAAAAATTTACCGTCGTTTATCGTTCAAGGGAGATATGATCTTATATGTCCGCCAGTAAATGCATATAAACTTCATGAAAATTGGAAATCTTCTGAAATAAAGTTTGTAAATACAGCAGGACACTCTTCCTCGGATGAAGGCATTATTGATAATTTATTAATAGGTTTAAAAAAATTAACTGAGCATCTTTAATTCGTATAGAACATAATTATTTTTTTCCTTTTTTATCAATTCACTTTTCAGTTTTTCTTTGCTTTTCTTCTCCATTAGCTGAAACAAAGACCAAACACAAGCACCCCTTACCAAACTACTTTCATTGTTAATATGATTGAGAATGTATTTTATTAATTTTTTATTTTTGCTATTTCCAGAAGCAATAATTATGTTTCTTAGAAATCTGTTCCAACCTATTCTTTTTACAGAAGAATTATGAAAGTACGTTTTAAAGTGTTCTTCACTAAATTTTAAGAAAAATAATAAATCATTTTTGTCATTCGATATAAGTTTTTTCTCATCTGTTTCAGTGGCAAACTTATTCCAAGGACAAATAGATAAACAATCGTCGCAACCATATATTTTGTTTCCAATCAACTTTCGTAAACTTATTGGAATTGGACCTTTATTTTCAATCGTTAAATATGAAATACATCTTTTAGAGTCAATTTTATAATTGCTTAAAATTGCGTTTGTAGGACATATTTCTAAACATTTCACACATGATCCACATCCATTAACCATATTTTTTGTTTCATTTATTTTTATTGGGAGAAATATTTCTGCTAGAAATAACCAAGATCCAAAACTTTTTGAAACAATGTTCGTATGTTTACCCTGCCAACCTAAACCAGCCTTTTCAGCAAAATATTTTTCCATTATAGGTGAAGTGTCAACGAAGATTTTTGTTTCAAGATTGTATTTATCTTTAAACCAATCTTGTAAATTTTGTAATTTATTTTTAATTACGGAATGATAGTCTTCATCTTGAGCATAAATACTAATATTTCCATGATTTTTATCTTTGTTTAAAAACAACGGATTCTCGTTAGGACCATAATTTTGTCCCAAAACAATAATAGTTTCTACTTTATCCCAAATTTTCTTTGGATTTGTTTTTTTTTCAAAATGCCTTTCTAACCATTTCATATCTCCATGATAATTTTTATTTAAAAAATTTTTATATCTTTGCTTTGTCTTTTCATCAACATATGGTTCTGAATAACCAATGGAATCAAAACCGAGTTTAATAATTTCTTTTTGAATATTTTTTTTTAAATTCTTCATTTTTTTATTTTGTTAAATATTATAATTATTAAATGTCTAAAAAATCAAATAAAGCTTTAGTTCTTTTAAGTGGGGGCTTAGACTCCTCAGTTGTTTTATCAGTGTGCCAAGATAAAGGTTATGATATATATGCCATTTCCTTTGATTATGGTCAAAGACATAAAGTTGAATTAGAGTATGCAAAATTTCAAGCAACATTTTTTAATTGTATATCTCACGAAGTCTTTAAGATGGAATTCTACGGAGGCTCAGCATTAACAGATGACATTAAGGTTCCTAAAAATAGAGATTCTCATTCAATGTCAAAAGATATTCCTGTTACATACGTTCCTAGTAGAAATATTGTATTTCTCTCTTTTGCCTCAGGATACGCTGAATGTCACGATATCGATAATATCTTTTTGGGAGTAAATGCAATAGACTACTCAGGGTATCCTGATTGCAGAAAGAATTTTATAGATAATTTTGAAAAACTTATTAATAAATCTACCAAGAAGGGTTTAGAAGGAAGTAAATTTAAGATAAATACTCCTTTAATAAACTTGTCCAAAAAAGACATTATTAAACTGGGTCATAAAAATGGTGTTGATTTTTCCATGACTTCGAGTTGTTATAGTCCAAAGTTAAAAAAAAACTGTGGAGTATGTGATTCATGCTTATTAAGAAAACAAGGGTTTGAGGAAGCTGGTTTAAGAGATCCAGCCAGAATTTAGTTAATGTATAAAGTAAAAGAAATTTTTAGATCAATTCAAGGAGAAGGTTTTAATACTGGAAAAGAAAGCGTATTTATAAGATTTTCTGGTTGTAATTTCTGGAATGGAAGGGTCGAAAACAGGTTGGAAGCAAAATGTAATTTTTGTGATACTGATTTTGTTGGTGTTAATGGTAAAAATGGAGGTAACTATAATTTAAAAGAGTTAATTGAAGTCGTAGAAAGAGTTTGGGATTTGTCTTTTTCACTAAAAAAAAAAAACGTAATTCTAACTGGTGGGGAACCACTATTACAAGTTGATAAAAAATTGTTAGATTTTTTGAAAAAAAAGAATTTTACAGTTGCTGTAGAAACAAACGGATCAATTAAAACTGACCTTGACTTTGACTGGATTTGTGTCAGCCCTAAGGATCCAAACCACTGGAATCAAAAAAAAGGCCACGAATTAAAAATAATATATCCCCAAGATAAATTTAATTTAAAAGAAATAGTCAATTTAGATTTTAAATATTTTTTTTTACAACCAAAAGATGATAGCTTAATGAAACTTAATCTTAATAAAACTATTGACTATTGCAATCTAAATAGGAAGTGGATACCTAGTTTTCAATTTCATAAAGCAATCGGTATTCAGTAAAATGATAATCTTCAAAAAATATTATTTTGATGCAGCGCACTATATGCCTGAATTCAAGAAAAATCACAAATATAATAAAGTTCATGGGCATAGTTATGAAATTATTATAAAATTGAAAGGTGAATTAGATCCAAAAAATAATTGGGTCATGGATTTAGAAAAACTTGATTCTTATGTAAACCCTGAGTTATCAAAACTCGACCATTCAATATTAAATGAAGTTAAGGGTCTTGAAAAACCGACTAGTGAAAATATCGCAAAATGGCTTTGGCAAAAATTAAAAAAGAAAATTAACAATCTTGAAAGTATTGAAATTAATAGACCAAGAATTGGAGGATGTATCTTCACAGGTGATTGAGTTATCTTCCTGAATAATTTGGAATATCTAGATCTTCTACATGAACGTCTTTCGGTCTTTTTCCTCTTTGAAAAATTACATCAATAGGTATACCTCCTCTTGGATTCCAGTAACTTGCAACCCTTATCCATTTTGGAGATGTATATTTTATAATTTTTTTGGCTACTTTAATAGTACAATCTTCGTGGAAACCTCCGTAATTTCTAAATGTGAATAAAAAGAGTTTGAAGGATTTACTTTCCATTATTTTTTTATTAGGTACATAATCAACTATAAAATTACCAAAATCAGGTTGAGAAGTAATTGGACAAATACTTGTAAATTCTGGTGCAGTAAATCTTACACAATAATCTTCATCAGGGTGAGGGTTCTTCACCGTATCCAAAATAAAATTATCTGGTGAATTTTGAATTAAACAAGAAACATATACACTTCCAATTTCTAATGAATTAAATTTGTTTTGTATTTTTTCAATATATTCGCCAATAATCCCCTCTGATAGAGTTGTTGAGATTGTTTTTTTATAATACCTTAGCCCTTCGTCAAATGATTTAACTTTTTCTTTAAACATTACTTGCATAATCTTTGGTACTCCTGGAAATACAAAAATATTTTGTATCGAAAATCCTGGAGCAACACTAACCGGATTATCTATTAAAGTTGAATTTTCTGGCATATAAGCCATTTTTAATCTTGCCTTTGTCAATACATCATCGGCATAATGTTTTTCAAGACGTCTTTTAGCTTCAGTATTTAAAATCAATTTTTTTCCAAGAGCACAAGCCACTGAGTCTGAAGTAATATCATCATGTGTTGGACCAATTCCACCTGACGTGAACACAAAACTATACTTTTTTCTAAAATTATTTAATTTTTCTATTATTCTTGATTTATCATCTTTTATAATCACTATTTCCTCACACGATACCCCGATACGAAATAATTCTTTACACATAAAATTTGAATTTTTTTCGAGAGTTTTACCAGATAAAATCTCATTACCTATTATTATTATACCTGAAGTTTTTCTTTTTTTTTCATAAAATATTTCTGTAAGTTTTTAAATTTTTATTATAAATTGATCTTTTAATGAATAACAATATTAAATTACATACCAAAGATGAATTCGAGTTTATGCGAAAAGCTGGACAACTTGCGGCTGAATGCCTTGATTACATTACTGATTTCATTGAACCTGGTATTTCTACTTCTAAACTTAACGATATTTGTCACGAGTATCAAGTGAGTAGAGGGGCAAAGCCTGCTCCATTGAATTACAAAGGGTTTCCTAAGTCTGTTTGTACGTCTGTTAATCACGTAGTATGTCACGGGATACCAGGGGATAAAGTTTTGCAAGATGGCGACATTATAAATATAGATGTCACACCAGTTTTGAATGGGTGGCATGGAGATACAAGTAGAATGTATTATGTAGGTAAAGTAAAACTGAAAGCTGTTAAACTTGTTGAAACCACTTATGAAGCAATGATGAAAGGTATTGAAAAAATTAAACCTGGAAACACATTTGGAGATATTGGAAATGCAATTCAGGTATATGCTGAAAAAAAAAACTATTCAATAGTTAGAGATTTTTGTGGTCATGGTTTAGGTAAAGTTTTTCATGATCACCCTAGTGTTCTTCATTTTGGAAAACCCGGAGAAGGAGAATTGTTGCAAGAGGGAATGTTTTTTACTGTAGAGCCAATGATTAATATTGGAGATTATAAAGTAAAAGTTCTTTCAGATGGTTGGACTGCAGTTACTTCTGATAAATCATTATCTGCACAATTCGAGCATACAGTAGGAGTAACAAAAACAGGATATGAGATATTTACTCTTTCAAAGAAAAACTTCAAATTTCCTCCATATATAAAAAATGATTCCAAGATATAAAAGAAAAGAAATCTCAAAAATTTGGGAGCCAGAAAATAAATTTAATATTTGGCTAAAAATTGAATTGCTAATTTGTGAAGCACTTTCCAATAGAGGTGATATTCCTAAAGATTCTTTCAAAACTATAAAAAAGAATGCACGTTTTGATATCGATAGAATTGATGTTATAGAAAAAGATGTAAAACACGACGTAATAGCTTTTTTAACAAACATTGGAGAAAATATTGGACATGACTCTAGGTTTGTTCATATGGGCGTAACATCCTCTGATATTATAGATACGGCTTTTTCAATTCAATTAAAGCAGTCATGCTCAGTTTTGAAAAGAGAGTTAAAAAGGTTATTAAATAATCTCAAAGTTAAATCTCTAAATTTCAAAAATACAGCTTGCATAGGAAGAAGCCACGGCATTTTTGCAGAACCAACAACTTTTGGATTAAAAATGTTAGGTAAATATTGTGAATTTGAAAGACATTATAAAAGACTTTGTGATGCTGAAAAACAAATTTCCATTTGCAGTATTTCAGGTGCAGTTGGAACTTATGCTAATATTGATCCATCTATTGAAAGTTTTGTAGCAAAAAAACTTAGACTTAAGACTGAGTATGTTTCAACACAGATTATTCCTAGAGATAGACATGCATTCTTTTTTACGGCATTAGCAATGATTGCTTCTTCAATTGAAAATTTAGCAATTGAATTTAGACATCTTCACAGAAGTGAGGTAAGGGAAGTTGAGGAGTTTTTTTCTAAAGATCAAAAGGGTTCTTCTGCAATGCCCCATAAAAAAAATCCAGTTCTAAGTGAAAACCTTACTGGAATTGCAAGAGTCATTAGGTCAAGTTGTATTCCTTTCATGGAGAACATTTCACTCTGGCATGAAAGAGATATCTCTCACTCCTCAGTTGAGAGGACACTCGGACCTGATACAATAATATTATGTGATTTTGCACTAAGTAG
>CACFLF010000035.1 GCA_902567115.1 uncultured Alphaproteobacteria bacterium | reverse complement strand
GTCACAGTATTGTCGGGGTTCCTCGGTGCAGGTAAAACAACTCTTTTAAATCACATCCTTAACAATCGACAAGGTCTCAAGGTTGCAGTTATCGTAAACGATATGAGTGAAGTAAATATAGATGCTAATCTAGTAGAACGTGGAGGTGGTAACTTATCTCAAACTGAAGAGAAACTTGTAGAAATGAGTAATGGATGTATTTGTTGTACTTTACGTGAAGATCTTTTGGTACAAGTTAGAGAATTAGCAACTGAAGGTAAATTTGATTACCTACTTATAGAAAGTACTGGTATCTCCGAACCTTTACCAGTGGCAACTACTTTTGACTTTCGTGATGAGGATGGAGCAAGTTTATCCGATGTAGCAAAACTTGACACAATGGTAACTGTTGTAGATGCTGCAAATCTTATCAAAAATTATAGCTCCACTGATTTTTTAAAAGATAAAGGAGAAAGTCTAGAAGATGATGAACGAACACTTGTTGATCTTCTTGTCGAACAAATTGAGTTTGCTAATGTAATTCTATTGAATAAGATTGACTTAATATCCTCTGAGGAATTAAAAACTGTTAAAGCAATTATAAGTGGGCTTAATACTGAGGCAAAAGTCTTTGAATGCTCACACTCCACTGTCAATCTAAAAGAAGTTATTGGTACCGGTTTGTTTGATCTTAAACAAGCTCATACTCATCCTTTGTGGGCAAAAGAACTCTATAACTTTAAAGATCATGTTCCAGAAACAGAAGAGTATGGGATTACAAGTTTTGTATATTTAGCCCGTGAACCATTTGATCCATCAAAAATCCATAATTTTTTTAATCAAGAATGGCCAGGTGTAATTAGATCTAAAGGCTTTTTTTGGATTTCAAGTCGACCTGAATTTATTGGTGAAGTTTCTCAGGCAGGTGCATTTGTTCGTCATCAGGGAATTGGTAGGTGGTGGACAACTGTACCTAAAGATCGTTGGCCAGAGGGACCTGATTTTGATGCGTTAATGGATAAATATTGGAATAAAGATTTTGGTGACCGTCGACAAGAAATTGTTTTTATAGGTTTAAAATCTGAGATGGATGAAAAGAATATTCGTCAGAGACTGGATGCTTGTTTGATAAAGAACTATCTTGAAGATCCCAATTCATATCATAAAGCCCTTGATCCCTTCCCGGTATGGTTTCAGAAGGTAGCTTAAATTAGTATAAAACCTGGCCTTTTCCCTGTCTCTCCGCCACTATCCAGAAGCCACAGAATCCCTATATTTTAGAGCCTTGTTTTTGTAATTTTACCCCCCAAGATTACCCCCCATGGAAATAAGTAAAAATTTGACAAAAAGAATTTATTTTGGTTTACTTATAAATGTGAACTTCGGTTGAAGTTACACATAACAAATAAGAGGATGGATTTCCTCATTATAAGGAGTAAACAATGACTGATTTTACAATCAAATCAAAAGCGTCCCGTACGCTTCCATTTACGGATGATATCAAAGAGTACATTATCTTAACCAGAGCAAAGGACTTACCCCTTGGTATTCCCTCTGAAAAAGTTAATGCTAGATCCGCCAACTTAAATACTCATGTTGCAAAACAACTTGAAAAAACTTTATTAAATCAAGAAGGAGACCCAAATTTATTCGTTTATAAAAATAGAGGAATAGATTGTATTGCCTCTAGTATAACCAAAAATGGTACATCAGATGAAGGATATGATTTATTTAAGGTAACCATCAATGATGATCAAGGCATAATAGATGGTAATCATACATACAGAACTATATGTAAATGCATAGAGGACCCTGAGTCTGAAATTTCTGATGAGCAATTTGTAAAGTTAAGAATTAAAACTGGAGTACCACGTGATCTTATAGATGATATCTCTGAAGGCCTTAATACTTCTCTACAAGTGCAAAAAAGAAGTCTAGCAAACCTAAGAGACGAATTCCAATGGATTAAGGATGTTTTTCAATCTGATACTAACAATAACATTTCATATGCTGAAAACGATGATGGTCATTACGATATAAGACATATTTTAAGTTTGATTTATATGCTGAACTCAGAGTTATTTCCTAATTCTGATAGAGATAAGCAGCCAGTACAAGCTTACTCTTCTAAAGCTAAAGTTTTAGAGGAATATTTGAAGGATATTGAAATTTTCAAAAAAATGAAACCTATCCTTAAGGATATTTGTATTTTATATGAGACTATAGTTACTGGTGGTTCAGAAAATAATGCAGCAGGTTATAGAAAATTATGGAATAGTAATGGTGGTCAAGCTGGTGCATTAGATGCTACGATCAAAAAAACTAGAAAACCATGGAAATATCCATTTATTAATCAAACATCTCCTTATCAACTTGATAAGGCATGGGCATATCCAATATTTGCCAGTTTTCGTTGGTATATAGATACTGATGAAACCGGAAGTTTCGTCTGGAAAAATGGATTTGACAATGTTCTTAATGTTTGGGAGACAATTGGTTATCAATTATTAAAACTAGCCTACGAAAGATATGATGAGTCAGGTAGGAAAATGTCTAGTCTAGGCAAAACTAATACATTGTGGCGTCAGTTACATACTGAAGTTAAAATGAATCAAAGCTAATATTAAATTATTCTGGCAATGCATCATGCTGGTGTATTGCCAGATAACCTGGCCTTTTCCCTGTCTCTCCGCCACCTCCTGGACCGCAAAAAAGTTCCCCTATAGTCTGAAATTCAATATTCATATTTTAAACAGTAAATCCCAACCAGTAATGAGTACCATTAAGTTTAAAAATGCTATTATAGCAGGAGCGACGTACCCTTCAGCAGATGTTTTTACACCGTCAACAGAACCCCAATAACTATGGATAGTTTGAAAGCAGACAACTGCCCCTATACATGCTTGCACAAAACCATAAACAAACAGTAACCAAGCGCCTTCGATAGAAGTGAGTAAAGCAATAGCTAGGGTGACTGCAAAACCGGCAGCAAAAGTGCCAACTAGTCTTGTCATAATTGCGCTGCCCTCACCAAAGCCATATTTCTCAATGTACTTTCGTGTTTGGAAAATACATTGATAAGCATAAATCAAATTTCCAATTATTATTAAGGCTATAAGAACAAAAAGTAGCATTTCACTAAACCTCTCTAACACTCTCGATTTTAGTATTACTCATTAAATTATAATAAATTATTGAACAGATGGTTGTCTACTTAAAATCCAGCCCATTTCCCTGTCTCTCCTCAACTATCTGAAGAACATTTTTCTCTGCCTTTTAAAGCCGATCAAATGTCAATTTATGTCTTCTAATAAGTATTTATTGTTATCTTTATGAATTCTATATATACCTTAAAAGGTTAAAAATTTTTATAATAAATATCTCATTAAATTCACTCTTATTTTTACAAAATAAACACTAAATTATGTCAAAAAATATCAGAAATATAGCCATTATTGCTCATGTAGACCACGGTAAAACTACATTAATTGACTCGATACTAAAGCAAATTGGAATGTTTAGATCCAATGAAGAGATTGGTGAAAGAATAATGGATAGTGGCGATTTAGAAAAAGAAAGAGGTATTACAATTTTGGCTAAGCCTACATCAATTACATGGAATGGAGTAAAAATAAATATAATAGATACACCAGGACATGCAGATTTTGGTGGAGAGGTTGAAAGGATTTTATGTATGGCTGATGGAGTAATTTTATTAACAGATGCCTCAGAAGGACCAATGCCTCAAACAAAGTTTGTTTTAGGTAAAGCTTTATCGCAAGGTTTAAAGCCAATTGTAATCATCAATAAAGTTGATAAAAAAGATAGTCGTGCAGATGTCGTTTTAGACGAAGTTTTTGACCTTTTTGTTACTCTTAATGCAAATGAGGATCAGCTTGATTTTCCAATACTATACGCCTCTGGAAAAAATGGTTGGTGTGTGAATGATCTTAAAGATAAAAAAGAAAATTTGCACCCTCTTCTCGATCTAATAACAGAACATGTGCCTGCTCCAAAAACAAATTCTGAAACATCTTTTTCATTTCTTGCAACACTTCTCTCTTACGATACTTATGTTGGAAGATGTTTAATAGGAAAAGTTGAAAGTGGGAATGCCGAAGTTAATAAAATTGTTAAGGCAATAAACCTAAATCAAAAACTTGTAGAAAAAGGTAAACTAACAAAATTATTTTCTTTTGAGGGAAACAAAAGAATTCCTGTTAATGAGATTGTTGCAGGTGATATAGCTTGTATTGCTGGTTTAACTAATGCTTCGGTTTCAGATACAATTTGTGATAATTTAGTCTCAAAACCCATAAAATCTTCTCCGATAGATCCCCCAACTATGTCTATAACCATTACTGTTAATAACTCACCTTTCGCTGGACAGGAAGGCAAAAAAGTGACTTCTAATAATATTAGAGAAAGGCTTTTGGCAGAAGCTGAAACAAATGTGGCAATTACTTTTAGTGAAAATGAAAATAAAGATGCTTTTGAAATTGGCGGTAGAGGCGAATTACAATTGGGAGTTTTGATCGAAACTATGCGAAGAGAAGGTTTTGAATTATCAGTTTCTAGACCAAAAGTATTATTTAAAACAGAAAAAAATATCAAATTAGAACCAATTGAAGAGGTTGTTATTGATGTTGATGAAAGTTTTTCAAGCACAGTGATTAGCTCAATGAATAACAGAAAATCAGAAATGATCGATATGAAAACTTCCTCTGCAAAGACTCGTATTATCTTTAAGTCACCTTCAAGGGGACTAATAGGTTATCAAAGTCAATTTTTAACAGAAACAAAAGGAACAGGTATTCTTAATAGAATATTTCATTCTTATGAACCATTTAAAGGAGAGTTTAAAGAAAAAAGAAATGGTTCTTTAATATCAACTGAGACAGGTCAAGCAGTTGCATATGCAATCTTTAATCTGCAAGATAGAGGAGTAATGTACATCGAACCGCAAACTAAAGTATACACAGGAATGGTAGTTGGTGAGCATAATAAAGAAAATGATCTTGAAATTAATGTTTTAAAAGGAAAACAACTTACTAATGTAAGAGCATCAGGTTCAGATAAAGCTGTTACTTTGGTACCACCAGTTAAGATGACATTAGAGCAAATGATTTCTTTTATAAGAGATGATGAATTACTTGAGGTAACACCTATGAACCTAAGACTTAGAAAAAAATATCTTGATTCCAACGAAAGAAAGCGTGAAAAAAAATTAAATGAATAACCATTTAAAGTATAAAATTTAGTGAATCATGCATAAATTATTGTTCCTTATATCTATTTTTATATTTTATGATATCAAAGCCGACACCCTTTATGATCCATTAGGAAAATATCTTGGTAAGATTGAAGACAATGGCGGTACCTATAACTCACTAGGAAGTTATAAAGGAAGAGTTGAAAGCAATGGAGGTATATATAATTCTTTGGGAAAATACTTAGGAAAAATCGAAACTAATGGAAATTCTTATGATTCACATGGTGGATATATGGGAAGAATAGACAGTAATGGTAATTTATACGATTCATCAGGAAAGTTTAAAGCCAAGCTAGAAAGAAATGGAATTTTTTATGATTCCCTTGGAAGATATTTAGGTAAAATAATCAAGTAGTAAAATATATTTAGGTAATTTTTTTTAAAAATTCTCTTATGTTTTTATCGATAAAAGTTACATCTTCTTGAGATGTCAACGTAGTTGACATTCCTCCAGCTAAATGACCATGTTTTGTTTTTATAACTTTTAGTTCAGCGTTCGGCATTCCTTTAACCTCAGGAATATTGTTACGTGCTGGAAAAGATAAATCTGTTGAACTTGGCATAACTAGAGCTGGACAATTTATGTTTGCAAGAGCTTCTTTTGTGTTGTTGTTGAATTTTTCATGTTTTCCTATATCTCCCATTTGCCAAGTATTCAACATACCTAATAAATCATTTGCGTCAATACTTCCAAAAAAACTATCCATAAAATTCAAATATGACTTAGTATCTTCAAATCCATCAAATAAATTGAGATGTAAACCTTCTTCATATCCTTCTTTATCAAATAAAGTTGATGTATAATTTCTAGAAAAAGCCTTTAAACCTTTTTTAGGAGGTGAACTATAATCACCGTTATTATAATTAGCATCCGATTGTAAAGCTAACTTACATCCCTCTAAAGTAATCCAATTCTGTGTTGTAGTTTTTGCAGTTCCACACAAGGGAATTATACCACCAGTTTTTGCTCCATGTAATGCACCCCAGTGAAAAGCTTGCTGAGCACCCATAGAAAACCCCAAATACATAAGTGGGTTAGTAATACCAAAGTACTCTGTTATAAGTTTATTTTGTGCATTTATATTGTCGTAATATGTAACAGAGGGAAATCTCGGACCATCTTGAGGAGAGTAAGTATTACTCGGAGAAGACGAATAACCACTGCAAAATAAATTTGGTGTTATAATGCAATATTTAAGTGGATTTAATGCTCTATTAATTCCATATGCCATCTGATTAAATTTGTGGCTTCCTGCAAAACAAGTAGCAAATATAATTGCATTACTCTTTGATTGATTTAATTCACCATTAACGTCAACTAACAAAAAAAGCATTCTTTAAAATTTCTCCACTTTGAAGCTTAAAGTTTTCCAATGGAAATTTGAATCTATTACTGCTCCAAGGTAACTTTTTTTTATCTTCGGATATATTTACTTTTGGAAAAAAATTGACAACTGGTACTGATGCCAGAGCAATTATTTTTATTGAATATTCAATAAATTTTCTTCTATTCATTAATTATCTGTAAATATTTAAGATTTAATTATACTAATGCCTTAAATACTCTCAATATAATATGTTATTTTCATTGAGTAGGAATAAAAGATGAAAAATTCATTGGTTCAAAAAAAAAGAATGTAATGATATCAACGACTTAAAAAAAATAGTTTGACAAATGCATCCCATTTTTATATTCTGTTAAATATACCAAATCGAATTATAATTTCTTCGACATCATTTAGATTCAGTGAATACTCTCTTTGTATCTTCATTAAGAGCTTTCTTTCAATTACTTTATACTTGTATATTCACGGGCAGAGTTGTTTAGGGTGAAATAACAAGTTACGATCACCAAATCTAGTTTAGATAAATTTTAAGGTATTAAATAGATGAAAGATACATTTATGCGAAGTTGTGAACATTGGAGTGAATCAAGTCGCAATGAAATGCAGAATTTTTATACTCTTGCCTCTATTGATTATAAACATCTAGCAGAGAAATTTAACTGGAAAGAATGGTTTGAAACACATCAAGCTAATATTGGCAAGCGTGGACTAAAACTTCTAGATATTGCCTGTGGATCAGGTAAATTTCCTTCAGCACTGGTTCAAAATGCTAATTTGTCAAATGCAAAAATATTACCAGTGGAATATTCACTACTTGATCCATCTTCATTTTCAATTGCAGAAGCACGGAAAGTTATTCAGTCACCATTTAAAACTAGTTCAGAATTTGAAACTACTTTACAAGAATTTTCTTGTGAGCGAGAAACTTATGACATTATCTGGGCAACACACGCTCTTTATGCAATTCCAAAAAACGAACTTAAAAAGGCTTTAAAACGTTTTATTTTTGGAATGGCTAGATCCGGTTTTATTGCTCATGCAAGTGAAAAATCTCATTACCTTCGATTTTACAACCATTATTTAAATGGCTTCAAGGGTGGTTCTGGAGAACCGTATTCAAGTGCTGAACAAATTTTACAAATACTAAAAGAGATTGATATTCCACATAGAGTTGAGAAAATTACATACGAAAATGGTGTTTCAGAGACAGCATCTTTGCAAGTTGAAGGATATCTGCAACGTTGTGTTTTTGATGATACAATTGACCTTGAGAAAATGCTCAAAAATTCGGTTACTGGACCTTATCTAGACAATTGTATCAAAGATGGACAATGGTGTTTTAAGCAAGAAGTAATGATGATTTTTCTATCGAAAGATTAATTTTTATGACTAAGAGTATTTTTTTTCTAGATGTCGAATGTGAGAAAGCAATCATAATTTTTAATACATGTTTATAAAACGAATTTTACTCGCTACCACACCAGAACTTAGTCTAGGTTTATTTTTAATTTTTAGCTCGAGCGTTGGTCAAACTTTCTTTATTTCTCTTTTCTCTGGAGAAATAAGAAATGCATTTAATCTCTCTCATGGAATGTTTGGAATACTTTATTCCGTTGCAACACTAACAAGTGCTACACTTTTTTTTTGGTTAGGAAAACTCACAGACCAATTTAATTTGACTGTTCTTGGATTAATAACTCTAGGAATATTAAGCGGATTTTCATTTCTTTTATCAAGTGCTGAAACACTTCTCATACTTTTCTTGTCTTTATTAGGTCTTCGCTTGTTTGGTCAAAGTATGATTAGTCATATAGCAGTAACCGCAATGGCCCGCTGGTTTTCAAAGAAAAGAGGAAGAGCTTTAAGTGTT
>CACFLF010000034.1 GCA_902567115.1 uncultured Alphaproteobacteria bacterium | reverse complement strand
TCAGTCCACATTTTCGGATCTGATGAACCTATTCTTGTGAAATCTTTAAACCCTCCCGCAGCAAAATTTATTAATTCATTTTTTTTTTTTATATTAAGATTAAAAGCTGTTCCTACAATTGTAAATGCTATTAAATGAGGTAAATGAGAAGTAATGGACATAATTTTATCATGTTCTTTTACTTTCATTTTTGCAACTTTCATCCCTATTCTTTTCCAAATTTCACTAATAATTAGTATTGATTCTTTATTATTACTTATTGGTGTTAAAATACACCATTTGTCCTGAAAGAGATTGTTAAAGGCATTTTTGGCACCAGAATGTTCTGTTCCAGCAATTGGATGACCAGGAACTAGCGAAAATTGTTTATCATTAAGTTTTAGAGTTTTTTTTTCAAAAATATTTTTCACAGATCCGACATCTGAGATAATTTGATTTTTTTCTGTATAGTCTGATAATTCATAAATAATTTTGTTTATTAAACTGACTGGAGTGCAAATAAAAATAACAGAACTCTTTTTAATTCTTTTATCTATTTTCTCTCTTTTTTCATCGATAGCATTGATTGAGTAAGCATCACGAAGGTTTTGTTTAGATGTGTCAATCCCAATAATTTTTTTACATAATTTTTTTCTTTTTAACGCGAGTCCAAGTGAAGCTCCAATTAGACCAGGGCCTATAATTGTGATTTCTTTATGCATTTTTTGTATTGATTGAATTCTTTAACTCTTTTAAGAATTTTTTTAAATCACTTGTGGTGCCTATTGAAACTCTAAAAAAGTGTTTCATTCCATAATTACTTAAATCTCTAACCAAGATTTTTTTTTTTTTTAAAAAACTTAAAATTTTTGCTTTCGAGTGTTTTTTTTCATTAACTTTTATAAGAACAAAATTTGCAAAACTTTCATATGATTCAAGACCAATCTTTTTTATTTCAGTCGGAAGAATCTTTCTCCATTTATCGTTGTGAATTATTGACTTTCTCAAAAACTCTTTTTCCTTTAATATCAGGGTTCCTATGTTCTGAGATAGTGTATTTACATTAAATGGTCCTCTCACCTTCTCCAATAGCTCAATTATTTTATCATTTGAATATGCCCAACCTAACCTAAGTCCAGCCAAAGCAAAAATTTTTGAGAAGGTTCTCGTAATAACAATATTTGGAAATTTATTGATTAACTCAATCCCATCAGTATACCTTCTGTCTGTAATAAACTCAGAGTATGCACCATCTAAAACCACTATTATATTTTTAGGTACATTTTGTAAAAAGTTTAAAAGTTCTTCTTTAAAAATTATTGTTCCTGTTGGATTATTAGGGTTTGCTATAAAAATTATTCTTGTTAGCTTAGTTATACTTTTCAAAATATTATCACATGAAATCTTCAGTTTATCTGATTTGGCTATAACAACTTTGCACCCTGAAGCCCTTGCAATTATCGGATAGTAGGTAAAACCAAATTCACTACAAATTACCTCTCCGCCCTCTTTTGAGAAAGTTTGTGCTATTACAGACAAGATATCGTCTGATCCGTTTCCGCAAATTATATTTTTAAACTTTAAATTGAAAGTTTTTACTAGTTGATTCTTTAATTGATTACAATCGCCATCAGGATAAAGGTTTGAAGAAAGAACTAAACTATTTACTTTATTAATTACTTTTCTAGGAATTCTAAAAGGCGACTCATTTGAAGAAAGTTTGGATATTTTTTCTTTGCTTTTAGTACTTAATGATTCACCAGGAATGTACTTTTCTATTTCATTTATAGAGGGTTTTACTATGTCTTTAAAATTGAAACTAACCATAAACTTTTACTTTCAAAATAAAATTATTTTGACTACTTAATCAACATAGTTATGATGCGTTTTAAGTCAAATAAATTAATATAAAAGTAAATGAAATCTTTAATTCCAATTGATAAATTACAAATTAAAAATCCAATTAAACTTTATTCTGGAGAATATATAGATTCATGTGAAGTTGCTTTTAAAACTTATGGAACCTTGAATAAAAAAAAAACTAACGCAATTTTGGTATGCCATGCTTTATCTGGTGACCAGTTCTGTTCAGAAATTAACCCACTTACAAAAAAACAAGGCTGGTGGAACATTTTAATTGGTCCAGGTAAAGTTATTGACACGAACATTTTTTTTGTAATATGTAGTAATGTTTTGGGTGGGTGTATGGGAAGTACAGGTCCTTCATCAATTAATCCTCAAACTAAAACAAATTACGGATTAAAATTTCCAGTCATTACGATTTCAGATATGGTTAAAGTACAAGAAAAACTTGTCACAGCCCTCGGCATAAAAAAGTTATTTGCAGTAATCGGGGGCTCTATGGGTGGTATGCAAACTTTAGAATGGGCAACTAAGTTTAGCAACAAAGTTAATGTTGCAATCCCTATCGCGACTTCTTACAGACACTCTGCTCAAAACATTGCATTTCACGAAATTGGAAGGCAAGCAATTATGGCTGATCCAGTCTGGAACAAAGGAAACTATTATAAGACAAGAAAGGGGCCTACCGGTGGGCTATCAGTTGCAAGAATGATAGCTCATATAACTTATTTATCAGAGCGTGCGCTTCAAAGAAAATTTGGAAGAAATCTTCAAAATAGTGACTTCTTTTCTTTTAATTTTGATACAGATTTTCAAATTGAAAGTTACTTAAAACATCAGGGAACTTCATTTGTAGAAAGGTTTGACGCTAATAGTTATCTTTATATAACAAAAGCAATGGACTATTTTGATCTGTCAGCGAAAAAAGGGGGACTTTCAAAGGTTTTTAAAAATTCCAATGTAAATTTTTGTTTTTTTTCATTTACATCTGATTGGTTGTTTCCAACTTCAGAAACAAAAACAATAATTAAATCTCTTAATAGTTCAAATTCAATGGTGAGTTTTGTTGAAATTAAAACAGACAAGGGCCACGATGCATTTCTTTTAGAAGAACCAGAGTTTCATGCAACACTCAAAGGTTTTATACAGGGACAGATTGGAAAGCACGAAATATGAAAAAAAATTTAAGAAAAGATCTATTCATAATTTCTAAGTTGATAAATGATAAAGAAAAAATATTAGACGTGGGTTGTGGAAGTGGGAATCTTTTAGATTTTCTTTTAAAAACTAAAAAAGCTATCTGCAGAGGAATTGAGATAAGTCAATCTGGAGTGAATGATTGTGTAAAGAAGGGACTTTCAGTTATTCAAGGAGATGCTAACTATGATTTAGATGACTATCCTGATGATGCCTTTAGTACTGTAATTTTAAGTCAAACAATACAAGCAATGATTTTTCCTGATACAGTTATAAAAAATTTAATAAGAATCGGAAGGAGAGCAATAATTTCATTCCCAAATTTTGGCTACTGGAAAGTTCGAAAGGATTTAATGTTAAAAGGAAAAATGCCAAAAAATGATATCCTTCCATATGAATGGTTTGATACGCCTAATATACATTTATGCTCATGTAAGGATTTCAAAATATTTTGTAAGAACAATAATATAATAATTGAAAAATTTATTTGTCTTAGCGAAAAAGGAATTGAGATGAAGACAAATTACCTTTCAAATTTATTAGCGTATCAGGTAATTTTTTGTGTATCAAAAAAGAATAAAAATTGATAGAGATGAGATATGATAGAAATAATTCAAATTCCCTTATTATCAGATAACTACTCATACATAATTATAGATAAGAACACTAATATTACAGGCTGCATCGATCCTTCAGTTGCAAAGGATATAGTTAATGTATTACAAAATAGAAGAATGGATCTTAACTTCATTTTAAATACTCATCATCATCAAGATCACGTTGGAGGAAATCAAGAACTCAAAGAAATATATAACTGCAAAATTATTGGTTGTTACGATGATCAAAATAGAATTCCTGGAATAGACATCAAACTTAAAAATAATGAGGAATTTAATATGGGTGACAGCGTATTTAAAGTAATTGATACGCCGGGTCATACGATTGGGCATATTTGCTATTATTTTAAAGATCAAAATTTTTTATTTTGTGGAGACACAATTTTTTCTCTAGGTTGTGGAAGACTGTTTGAAGGTTCATACGAACAAATGACAGAATCGATTTTGAAAATTCGTTCTTTACCTGATAGTACAAAAATATTTTGTGGACACGAGTATACAGAATCTAATGCAAAATTTGCAGAGTTTCTTGACCCAGGAGATGACGCATTAAAAAAGAAGATATTAAATATTAAGAAAGATAGGTTGGAATCAAAACCGACAATTCCTGCAATACTGGAAGAAGAAAAAAAGCTAAATCCATTTATGAAATTTGACAACCAAGAATATTTAGATTCTATAAAAATTGAAAATATTTCAAATGCAGAAAATTTCAAAAAGATTAGGATAATGAAAGATAATTTTTAATCCATCCATAAGCCACCATTTATAGAAAAGGTAGAGCCATTTACATAGCTGGCTTTATCGGAAACAAGATAATCTACCATTTCTGCGACTTCATCGGCTTCCCCTAATCTCTTATTTGGTATTGTTTCGATAATAGATTTTAAGATGTCTTCTCTAATGGCTGCGACCATTTCCGTATTGATATAACCGGGACAAATTACATTAGAAGTGATGCCCTTACTAGCAGTTTCAAGTGCTAAAGATTTTGAGAAACCGATTAGGGCTGATTTTGTTGCTGCATAATTGGTTTGACCAAACTGCCCCTTTTGTCCATTTACAGAAGAAATGTGAACTATTCTTCCAAAGCTATTCTCTCTCATTTTATTAATTACTAATGATGTCATATTAAAAATTGAGTTTAAGTTAACATCAATAACTTTTTGCCAATTATCTTTACTCATTTTATGAAGGGGTGCGTCTCTTGTTATTCCAGCGTTATTAATAAGAATATCAACATTTTTATTATCTCCATAGATTTTATTAACGGATTTTTGGCATTCGTCATAATTACTAACATCCCACTTAATTACTTCGATATTATTTTCTTTTGAAAAAGATTCCGCAGCATCGTCATTACTTGTGTAATTAGCAATGACTTTAATATTTGATGACTTTAATTTTTTGGAAATTGAGGCACCTATGCCTCTGGTTCCTCCAGTAACAATTGCTATTTTTGTCATTATTTTCTTTCAACGCACATTGCAACTCCTTGACCTCCACCAATGCACAAAGTTGCAATTCCCTTTTTTTTGTTTTGTCTTTCTAGTTCATGTATTAAAGTGACTAGTATTCTGGTTCCTGAGGCTCCTATTGGGTGCCCTAGTGCAATGGCTCCTCCACTCACATTAACTTTATTCATATCCCAATCAAGTTCTTTAGAAACTGCTAAAGATTGGGCTGCAAAAGCTTCATTTGCCTCAATCAAGTCAAGTTCTTCAATAGACCAATTAGCTTTTTCTAAAGCTTTTTTTACAGCAGGAACAGGGCCAATGCCCATAATCGAAGGGTCAACTCCAATTGTTGAAGATGATACTATGCTTACAAGTGGTTTAAGTCCTAACTCATTGGCTTTCTCTTTTTTCATAACCAGCACTGCTGCTGCTCCATCATTTAATCCAGATGCATTTCCTGCTGTTACAGTACCATCTTTGTCAAAGACAGGTTTTAAAGAATTTAATTTGTCAAAAGTAGTTCCATGTCGGGGAAATTCATCCAATTCAAATAAAATTTCTTCTTTTTTTTTTGAAATTGTTATCGAAGTTATTTCATTTTTAAAAAAATTATTCTTTTGTGCACTTTCAGCCTTATTTTGGGAGTTTGTTGCAAATTTATCCTGTTCCTCTTTGGATATATTAAATTTCTCTGCAATATTTTCTGCTGTAGTTCCCATGTGATAGTTATTCATAGCACACCAAAGTCCATCAACAATCATGCTATCTTTAATTTTCCCATCACCCATTTTTAGTCCATTTCTTATATTTATTGTATGATGAGCATTTGACATGCTCTCCTGACCTCCAGCTATCACAATCTCACTTTGACCGGATAATATTGATTGACAAGCTATCATAACTGACCTCAGACCAGAACCACAAACTTGGTTTATTGTAAGAGCACTTACTTTTTCGGGTAAGTCTGACAGCATGGATGCTTGTCTTGCAGGGTTCTGTCCAGACCCACCAGTTAAAACTTGTCCCATTATAATTTCGTCTATAATATCCTTTGAAATTCCTGACTCCGAGATTATTGAGTCGATAACTAAGCTTCCTAACTGAGGAGCTGAAAAGCTTGATAAACTACCCATGAATTTTCCAATAGGAAGCCTTTTAGCTGTAGTTATGACTATTTCGTTCATATGAATCACCAATATGTAAATTTAATAACATAATAAATAAATTTAACAACAAAAATTACTTAAAGTAATGAATTGACAAAAATTTCTTAACAAATATAAATTAGAATGTAAAAATCAGAAATTTAGGTAGAGTTATGATAGCTATATTTGAAAATAGGGGTAAGCAATACAAAGCTAAAATCGGAGATTTTTTAAAACTTCCAAAAATTAGTGAACTTAAAAAAAATGACTCCGTTACTTTTGATAAAGTGATCTTTATGAAAGATGATAAAGGCCAAACCGTAATTGGATCACCATTAATTAATGGAATCCAAATTATTTGCCAAGTAATCGAGCAGATAAGAGACAAAAAAATTATTGTCTTCAAAAAAAAAAGAAGACACAATTACAGAAGGAAGATTGGTCATCGGCAAGATCTCACCCTGATAAAAATTAAAGAAATAAAAGTCGCAAATAAACCTACTTCATCTGAGAAAAATCTAAGCTCATCTCAAGATAAAGTTAAACTGACTAAAGGAGAATCAAATGGCTCATAAAAAAGCAGGTGGTAGCACAAGAAACGGAAGAGATAGCGCAGGAAGAAGGTTAGGTGTTAAAAAGTTTGGAGGGGAAGTTGTAGTGCCCGGTAATATTATTATCAGGCAACGAGGAACAAAATACCATCCTGGAAAAAATGTTTCTATTGGAAAAGACCACACCATATTTGCTATTAAAGAAGGAGTGGTTTCTTTCAAAAAAAAATCTGGAAACAAATCTTTCGTTAGCGTAGATCAAAAAAAATAAACATAAACTTATTCGATGAAGTTTCTAGATGAAGCCAAAATCTACTTAAAGGCAGGTGATGGTGGCTCAGGTTGCGTAAGCTTTAGAAGAGAAAAGTATATTGAATTCGGAGGCCCGGATGGAGGAGACGGTGGGCGAGGAGGAAATATTGTTTTTAAAGCTGTTTCAAATCTCAACACATTAATTGATTTTAGATATAAACAACATTTTAAGGCACAAAGAGGTAAAGATGGTTCAGGTAAAAATAGAACTGGCGCTGGTGGGGAAGATTTAATAATCGAAGTCCCTGTGGGTACAGTTATTTTGTCAGAAGACAAGAAATTGGTTATCAAAGACTTTACAAAAGAATTGGATTCGTTCATTTTGATTCATGGTGGTATCGGAGGAAGAGGAAATGCAAGATTTAAATCTTCAACAAATCAAGCTCCTAGAAAGTTCGACACTGGCATCGAAGGTAAAGATAAATGGATTTGGCTAAGGTTAAAATTAATAGCTGATATAGGTTTAGTAGGACTTCCAAATGCAGGTAAATCAACCCTTCTGAAAAAACTATCAAATGCAAATCCGAAAATAGCAAATTATCCTTTCACTACTTTAAAACCACAATTAGGTGTTTATAGAAGTGACCAAAAAGATATCATAATTGCTGACCTTCCAGGATTGATAAAAGGGGCAGCAAATGGGGTAGGACTAGGGCTTAATTTTCTTGCACACATTGAAAGATGTAGAATGTTCTTGCATGTCTGTGATGTATCAACTAATAATTTTAATGAAATAGCTAGTAACTACAAAATAATTAGAGATGAGATTAAAGCTTACAATCCTTTGACCTTAAAAAAAAAAGAAATCGTTCTTTTGAGTAAATGTGATTTAATTGAAGGAAGAGATATAAAAGAAATAATAACATTACTTAAGAAATTAACACCTTCTAATATTATTGCAATTTCAAGTCATACAAACTTAGGAATTCAAGAATTAAAAACATCTTGTATGAACTCAATCTAATGAATAATTTATCAATCTATAATGCAAAAAGAATTGTTATCAAAATAGGATCGTCTTTGCTATTTTCAAACAACAAATTTAATTCAAAATGGTTGGATACTTTTATAGAAGATGTAATGTTCCTTAGAAAAAAAAATATTGATATTTTGATTGTTGCGTCCGGTTCAGTTTCATTGGGCAAGATTTATTTAAATATAGAAAAAAAAAAGCTTCGAATTCATGAAAAGCAAGCGTGCGCAGCTTGCGGACAAGCAATTCTAATGAATAATTTTAAAAAAACATTTGAAAAGAAAAAATTGTCTGTAGCACAAATTCTTCTCACTTATTCTGACACTGAGGACAGAAAAAAAAGTCTGAACTCAAGAGAAACTATTTTTGAATTGTTAAGATGCAAC
>CACFLF010000033.1 GCA_902567115.1 uncultured Alphaproteobacteria bacterium | reverse complement strand
GTAATTGATTTGGCATATCAAAAAAATTTAACTTTGAACTTACAGCAGCAGCTTTTTCTTTTTTTAAAATTGAGGAAATAATATTTTTTTTGTTTTCGTTTATATTTTCGCCCATCTGAGGGACACCGTTTTTAAGACTAACAAGTGCTTTTGAAACTCGTTCATGAACTTCTTTGTTATATTTTAAGCTATGTGATCTTGGAGTGCTTAGTCCAGCTAAATCATCCATGTCTGTTATCCACAAGAAGATGGAACCTTCAGAATTTAAAAGTGCATTTGGTTCATATATTTGTGCTGCAACCAACCTGAATCTATCTGGTAAGGGATCATTTGAAGGCCAGCCTATCAAATTTTTAAAAGAATCGTAAGTTAAAATATAAAAGAGTGTAGTTAAAACAATCATTGTTGATTTTATCATCCAATGAAAATTGGTTCTTAAATTAAACAACAGTAATAAAAATGCTAGGATAATGTAGCAAATTATAATTAAAAAAATTTCTGAATTCATATTGACCTTTCCTTTAATTTTCAGGAACTAATTTTTTAAATAAATTACCTGAAATAGTTACCTTACCGTTTTGTGTAATATTAAATCTTGTAGCAGTTTTTTCTACACCTTTTTTTTCTAAGTTAATTGTTCCGTAATAAATTACTTCAAGCTGAGGATTAACTTTTTCCACTTTAACGTTTACGTCTACAGGTTGATTAGTCTTAGTTGCATAATAGTGAATATTTACAATATACTCGCCTGGTACAACTGCCCTTATTGTTACAACTTCTTGATTGAGTGGATTCTGAACTTTTTCTCCATTTATTTCAATTGTATCGTTTAAAAGACCCCTGTCATCCCTGTCCAAATGGACGAAACCTGCTTCTTTACCCCTAAACCATATCAGATCACCAGTTGGACTCTGAACATAAGTGTCTACATCATCAGGGTTATTATCTTTCCAACTCACTGTAATAATATATTCGGCCTTTGGATTTATAACACCCGTTTTTGGTATTGGGTTCATGAAAATAATAGCAAGAAACATTAAAAGTGTGAAAGATAATAATATATTGAAAAGTAAATCAGTGAAAGGGTCAGCCCTTAGTCTTCTTCCTGAATATGACATTATAAACTATTATCTATACTTACTTCAGAAATTTGGTTTAATACTGAAAATAATTCTTCACATCCACTCTCAAGATTATAATACTGAACAGCTACCATTACACCAGCCACCAACGCTGATAAAGTAGTATATAGGGCAACTCCCATCCCACTACCCATAGTTGTCAGAACTCCCTGAAGAAGAGTAACATCAAAAGTTGTTATGTCTGATAAAGATCCTAACATAATTATGAAACCAATAACTGTTCCTATAAGGCCTAGTTTAAGCATTATATCTGAACAAAACCATCCAAATTCATAAAATCCGACTGTTTTCTTTATATAACTATCTAATATTTGAACGTGAGAGGTAGCTCCATTTTTTTTTAAACCTATTAAGTCTTTGAAATAATCTCTAACAATTCCATTGGATATTTCACCTTTTGAGGTAAGAATTAACGATCCTTCAATAATTCTTAACTTGACATTTTCGTCTAAAAGACTTTTTTTTATAATATGTGCTTTATTAAGTTCATCTGAAATAATAAAAGTATGATAAAAGCAATGCATACTAATCACAAAAAATAGAACTAATATAAAACTAGTAATATAACTTTTATCGGAGCTTAATATTTTAATAATTAGTCCTTGATCAAAGATAAAAAAAATAAAAAAAGACATTAAGCTGAATTGTAATAGCCATTTTAAAAATAGTTTATGTGCTCTAGTCATATTTTTCTAATAAGGTTAATTTAATATTTAATCAATGTTTCAGTTGGAACATCAATTTTTTTTCTTCCATTAAGAAAATTTAACTCAATTAAAGAAATAAAACAAGAAACTGTTGCTCCCGCTTTTTTTAGAAGTTCACAAGCTGCTCGTGCTGTTCCACCAGTTGCTAAAAGATCGTCGACTACAATTATTTTCTTTGCCTGAAGTTTTAAATTTACTTCTAGAGTGTCTTTTCCATACTCTAAATCATATTCTAAACTAACAACTTCTCCGGGAAGTTTGTTTTTTTTTCTAATCATAACTATTCCTTTATTCAAGTATAATGCTAAGCAAGATGCAAATATAAACCCTCTCGCATCAATCCCTGCTATTAAGTCATATTCATAGCTTTTGGTGAAAGCTTCAAGATATTTTATAGAGGCTTTAAAAGCATCATTGTTAGAGATTAAAGTAGAAATATCATAAAAAAGAATTCCAGGTTGTGGGAAGTCTGGGACTTTACTAATACAAGATTCAATTTCCTCGATTTGCATAATTATAAGATATAAGTTATTAAAAATTCTTAAAAAAGTTGGTAAAACTTGAAAAAATATTGAAATATACCATAAATTTACATTAATATTTGTAAATAGAGAATATATATTAATATTTCATTTACAACTTAAATGTATGAAATCATCAGATAAAAAGTTTAATTTAGTTAAGTCTTCGTTCAATATAATTGAAAAAAGCGGTTGGAAGTCATTTTCTTTACAAAAACTTTCATATGCAGAAAAAATTCCAATAAATGAAATAAAAATTTTTTTTAAATCTGAAATAACTATTCTAGACGAATTCTCAAAAATGATTGATACAAAAGTTGAAAAAAGCTTCGATTATGAGGAGTTAACAAACACCTCGGTAAAAGACAACTTATTTGAATTAATTATGCTAAGGTTAGAGTATATGCAACCATATAAAAATGCCCTTAAAAGTATTAAAAGTTCTTTTAAGTCTGATCCTCTAGTAGCTAAATCTGTCGCAAAAAACGTAATGAATTCTTTAGATTTTTATTTAGAGCTCACAAATGCATTTAACGATTCCTTATTAGATATCTTTAAGAAAAAATCGATTTTTCTTATTTATAGTTATATTTTTATGATTTGGCTTGAGGACGATTCAGATGAGTTATCAAAAACAATGTCTGAGTTGGATAAGCTTCTTACCTTTTCAGAGAAAATTGCACTTGATTTTAAAACGTATACTCCATTTTGACCCCTTTGATTGCATCTCTTTGTCTTTTTTTTAAACTGTCCTCGTTAAATCCATCAATTAATTCATGGAATAATTTATACCAATTAAGTTTCGCATCTAAATGCAGAAATACTGATCCAAGCCCAATAGCAGCTCTGTCCATAAAAACAAATTCTCTTGGTGGTTTTACACCTCCAATTTTTTTTAATTCCCTATGAACTTTTGAAGCAGCTTCGGCTCCATAAGTAGAAGAATTTGTATCCTGCATTTTTCTTAATTTATTTTCCATTAACGGTGAGTAAAGAAATTTTGCCCAAATATTTAAAACATCAATTAAATCTTTTGAAATGTTTTCAAATCCCCAACTTTCATATGCATGTATGGCTAAATCAGCGTCATTGTTTTTAATTGCATGGTACAAGTCGATAACACCTTTAACAAAAGATGGTTTGAAAACTCTTATGCAGCCAAAATCTAAAAGATTTATATTTGCATTTTTATCTGAAGAATAATTTCCTAAATGAGGATCCCCATGGATAACACCATATTTATAAAATGGATAGTACCATGCTGTAAACATGTTCTTAGCTATTTTTTGTCTGACAGCATGAGGATATTTTTTAAAGTGAAGAAGTTTATTTCCTGGCAAGAAGTTCATGCTTATTAATCTATTAGTAGAGATTTCCTTATAAACTTTAGGTATTCTTACTTCATTAAATTCATTAAAAATGAGATTGAATAATTGGATGTGTTTTTGTTCTTGTTTATACTCTAATTCTTCTTTAATTCTAACGCTAATTTCTTTTTGAATTTCAGATGTGTCAATACTTGTGTCAATTTTCTTGTAGATTGAAAAGATTAGCTTCAGTTGATTTACATCTGCATCAACAATAGAGTTCATATCAGGGTATTGTAATTTACAAACAACATTTTCTCCTTTATAAACAGCTCTGTGAACTTGACCTAAAGAAGCGGCAGCAAATGGTTCTTTTTCAAAAGAATCAAAAGAATCAAGCCAATCAAATCCAAGTTCGTTTTTCATTCTCCTTTTTACAAAATTCCAACCCATAGGAGGAGCATTTGACTGTAGCTTAGTTAACTCATTTACATATTCTTCTGGTAGTAGGTCAGGAACTGTTGATAAAAGTTGTGCAATTTTCATTATAGGTCCCTTTAAACTTCCTAGAATATTTTTAAGGTCCTCAGCATTTTTCTCATGCTCTTTATTTAACAATCTAGTCCCTAAAAACTTCAAAGCTATACTTCCAGCAGATGTTCCTAGGTTGGCGTATCTTGCTACTCTTTTTGAAAATTTATTAATCTCATCCATAAGTGATAAGTTAATGAAAAAAAAAAAAAATTAAACGAAAATAATCAATAGAATAAAAAATAATAAAATTAATATATAATTCTTTGAAAGAAATTCCAGAGTCTTTGCCTTGAAGTAGCTTGATAGTTCAAACTGATTATACTTGTCCATAAAAAACTTTTGCAATTATCATTCCAAATTATTTTGTTCTATATGTCAGATAATCCACCAAGTTAACAAGTTTTTCTTTCTCTGTGGAATCTGCGAAAATACCCAGACTGTCCACTGCCATAGTAGAAAAATGTTTTGCTTTCTTTACACAGTCCTGTTTAACATCATGTTTTGTCATTAAATCTATTATTTTTAAAAAATCACTATTGTTGGTTTTGTTTTTATTAATAATAAATTCTATTATTTTTTTTTCACTTTTATCACATCTCTTATAACAAAGTATAAGAGGAAGAGACATTTTGCCTTCTTTTAGATCATTTCCCGAACTTTTGCCAGAGGTTTTAAAGTCTGAAAAATAATCGAGAGAGTCGTCTACAATTTGATATGCCATTCCAAGAAAAGTTCCAAATTCAGCAAGACATTTTTTCTTTTCCGAATTTATTTCACTCACTTCACCACCAATTTGGCATGCAGCAGAGAACAATTCAGCGGTTTTATGATTTATAATATCTAGATACTCAGACTCGTTTGTATGAAGATTTTTTATTGAAACCAATTGTTTAACCTCGCCGTTTGAAATTTTGACTGAAGCCTTTGAAATTATATCTAAACAAGCAATTGATCCTTCGTTTATTAATATTCTAAAAGCTTTACTCAAAAGATAATCTCCAACCAGGATGCTAGATTTGTTATCCCAAATAAAATTGGCCGAAGATTTTCCTCGTCTTTTTTTACTATCATCAACCACGTCATCATGCAATAAAGTTGCTGTATGGATAAACTCAATCACCGATGCAAGTTCAATGTGTCTGCTTCCAATGTAATTACACAATTTTGAACACGCGATAGTTAAAAGAGGCCTTATTCTTTTTCCACCTGAACCAATTATGTGATTTGATAAATCCGAGATAAGCGGTTCACTTCCTAAAAGATTATTTAGAATGGATTGATTTATTTTAATTATATCAGGCTCAAGCCATTTCATAAAGATATCAAGGGGGTTATCTTGATTTTTTCTTTTTAAGTTAATGATATTCATTTTGAAGTTTTAAAATTGAAAATATTTTTTTTTTGATCACAGTGCTTTAAGATATAGTATCCTAAGATCGAATTTTAAATTAATATTTTATAATAAATTTTTATTATGTTAACTTTCCAAGAAATTATAGATAATCTTAACTCGTATTGGAAGAAGAAAGGTTGTATCCAGATTCAATCATATGATCTGGAAATGGGAGCAGCCACCTTTCATCCATCTACAGTACTCAGAGTAATAGATAAAGAACCTTGGAGTGCTATTTTCCTTCAACCCTGTAGAAGACCATCTGATGGTAGATATGGAGAAAATCCCAACAGACTTCAACATTATTATCAGCTTCAGGTTTTAATTAAACCTAGTCCCAGTGACTCTCAAGAGATGTATTTAGAAAGTTTAAGATCTATAAACATTGATAAGAATTTAAATGACATTAAGTTTATAGAAGATGATTGGGAAAGCCCTACTCTTGGCGCTACGGGACTTGGTTGGGAAGTTCAATGTAATGGAATGGAAATTAGCCAGTTTACTTATTTTCAACAAATTGGGGGGATAGACGTTAATCCTGTGTGTCTAGAGATAACCTATGGTCTTGAGAGAATAGCAACTTTTGTTCAAAACGTTGATAGTGTTTATAAAATCAAAGTTAACGATTCCGGTATAACCTATGGTGACTTGTATTTAGAGAATGAAAAACAAATGTCTTTTTTCAATTTCAAGCTTGCTTCAAAGAACCATTTGTACAATTCATTTAAATACCATGAGGAAAGTGCAAAAACCTTAATCGAAAATAAACTACCAATACCAGCTTATGAACAATGTATAAAGGCAAGTCACTCTTTTAACTTATTAGACTCTCGTGGTTTAGTGTCAGTTTCAGAGAGACAAGCATATATTTTAAGAATAAGATCTCTGGTTCAAAGTTGTTGCAAATTAGTTAAAAAAAATGTCTGACTTTATTCTTGAAATCTATGGAGAAGAAATACCATCTTCAGCACAAAGTTTAATTGAAAATCAATTTGAAAAGATATTTAGTCAGCTTTTCGAAGATAATGAAATTAAATATAAAGATTTACTTACTTTTTCAACTTCTAGAAGAGTTGTAGTCTATGTTAATGGTTTAAATAATTATATAAATTCTAAACAAGTCGAAGTTAGAGGGCCGCAAGTAGATGCTAGTCAAATGGCAATTCAGGGTTTTTTAAAGTCGAATAATATTGAAAATATAAACAAATTAGAAACAAAAGTTATCAAGGACAAGTCTTATTTTGTCTTAAAGAAAAAGACAAAGAAACAAAATATTTCAGATATTCTAAAAACAGAAACTCCAAAAATTTTGCAATCTATAAAATGGGTTAAATCAATGAGATGGGGAACCCATAATGATAGGTGGATAAGACCAATTAAAAATATCCTCTGCATCTTTAATAATAAATTATTAAAAATAAAATTTGCTAACCTTGATTCTAATAACTTTACATTTGGAAATTATCACTTTGAAGAAAGAAAAATTCAATATTCTAACTATTTAAATTATAGAGAGAAATTAAAAAAAACCTTTGTTATGCTTGAGAGGTCAACTAGACAAAAACATATTCTAAAAAAAATAGATGCTTTTTGTAAAAAAAATAATCTTAAGTTTATCAATGATTCATCTTTATTAAAGCGGATTTCAAATTCCGTTGAATTTCCTAATGTATATTTTGGTTCTTTTGATAATGAATTTTTTAAAATTCCAGAATTTCTTTTGAAAAATATTATGTCAGACAAACAAGATTATTTTATTTTTAAAGAAAAAAATAATAAACTTTCTAACTTTTTTGGATTTGTATCTGGAATCCAGGTTAAAAAACATAACAAACTTGTTGAAGGAAACTTAAATGTACTGAAGGCAAGATTTAGTGATGCAGCCTTTTTCATTAATGAAGACAAAAAGAAAGGTTTAATTAATAGAGTAAATCAATTGAAAGAAATAGTTTTCTATGAGCAAGCAGGATCACTTTATGATAGAGCAAAAAGAATTAAAAATGTTATAAAGTTTATATATGAAAAATTAGGAAAGAAGGATGATCAATTTGAGAATTTTTTAATATATGCAAATACTGATTTAGCTTCAGAATTAGTGAAAGAGTTCCCCACTTTACAGGGTAAAGTTGGAGGGTTTTTAGCAAATTTTGAAAATTTCCCAAAAACTGTTTCTCAAGCTTTCTCAGATCAATATGAATACGAGTTTTCAAAGTCATATGATAATTTTTTAACTTTTATTCTTTCAATATCCCAGAAGTTTGATTCTATCCTTGGTTATTTTGTGACAAAAGAAAGTTTAACCGGTGCCGGTGACCCGTTTGGTATCCGCCGATCAACATTATCTATAATTAAGATATGCATAGATAAGAAAATCAGCCTAAATTTTTCTGAACTTTTTGATTTTCATAGAAATTTATATTTAGTTCAAAATATAAATTTAAAAATAGAGTTTAGTTTTTTATTTGACTTTTTTCAAAAAAGAATTGTCAATCTTTTTAAGGAAATGGGATTCAGAAATGATGTAATACTAGCTTCTATTGACAAAGAGTTTAATCCATATGCAATCATTATAAGAGCTAAGAAAATGACAGAATTATATAATTCAAGAGATGGAAAAAACTTTCTCAAAGCCTTCAAAAGACTTAATTCTTTAAATGAAAATGTAGAAAATAAAAGTGTTGAAGTTTCTCTGTTAAAAAAAGAAGAAGAAAAAAATTTTTATAATCTAATTGATTATATAAAAAAAAATATTGATGAATCAAAACATGACTTTATTTTTGAAAATTTTAATTATCTTTGTCAATTTAGCGAGACAATCAATAACTTTTTTGACAATGTTATAGTTAATGACGATAACGTAAAAATTAGAACAAATAGAAAAATTCTAGTTAATAAGCTTCACCAAGTTTTAAATGATAATTATAGATTTTCCTTACTTGAAATATAATGGCCAATAATTTTAAAAAAAAAATTGAACTTTCAAATCTCTTGGAACAAGTCGAGACTAATTTTGATTCAAAAGAAATAATTTCTAAACTTGATAAATTACATTCTAAATCAAAAGCTCATGTTATTGGAATTACAGGATCACCTGGTGTTGGAAAATCTTCATTGATTGATAAATTAGTAAAGCATATAAGAAAGAAGAATAAATCTGTGGGAATTATTGCTATTGATCCTTCATCAGAGAGGTCAGGGGGAGCTTTATTAGGAGATAGAACCAGACTAATGTTAAATCCC
>CACFLF010000032.1 GCA_902567115.1 uncultured Alphaproteobacteria bacterium | reverse complement strand
CGGTCGATTTCAAAAACCTATCAAGTTTATATTTTTGATGATCCGTTATTATATCTAGATAAATTAGGTAAAAATATGGTGCTGAAATTGATAGCCTCATTAAAAAGAGCTGGAAAAACCGTAATTTGTTTTTCAGAAGATTCTGAAATTATTAAATTAAGTGATAAACAAACTAATTTAGGGTGAAAAGATGACAGAGAAATGGGTAAAATGGAATTTATTTAAAAACGATGAAAAACCAAAAAACGTTATTAGTAAAAGACTTAAAGTATCATTAATTATTTTCTCACTTTTTTTTTTGCTGCTAGTGAATTTAAAAATTATTGAGGTATTAAGCTTAGCTGACGGAAAAATAATACCCCAAGGAAGAATAAAGTATGTGCAACATTTAGAGGGTGGAATAGTTGAAGAAATACTAATTAGTGAAGGTGAAAAAGTTGAAATAAATCAGCCTTTAGTAGTTTTATCAAAAGAAAAAGCAAGCTCTGAATTTGAGGAAATTAATTCAAGACTTAAATCAATTGATCTGTCAATACTTAGAGTTAATTCTGAAATAAATTCTAATAATTCAATAGAAATTCCTGAAAATAAAAATAATTTATTTGATGAGGAATTAGTAAAATCTGAAAATGAACTTTTTCAAAGTAGAAGAAAAGCAATCAACTCTGAAATAAAGTCTAAGAAAGCAAGTATTGATAAGGCTAATAAAAATCTCAAAAATTTAAAAAAAAGATTAAAAATCGTTAAAGAACAGGAAGATATTAGTCAAAAATTGTTAGAAGTTGAAGCAACAAATAGGTTAAAGCATTTAGAAATTTTAAGAGAAAGGCAGGAGGTTGAAGGGAGTATTGACGAACAACAATCTATTATTGATTTGAGCAAGAATGACTTAGAAAAAGTGCAAAATAATTACATAGAAGATTTAAATATCGAGTTGTCACAGTACCGAAAAGAAAAAGAAGAACTTAATAAAAGAATTCAGAAATATTCAGACAGCTTAAATAGAACTGTTTTAAAAAGTCCTGTATCTGGAACAGTAAAACTTGTGTCAGTAAATTCTAAGGGAGCTATAGTCACTCCTGGTGTGACTGTTGTTGAAATTGTACCTGAAAATGAAAAATTAATAATTGAGGCAAAATTACCTTTATCAGAAATTGGATACGTAAAAAAAAACCTTGAAGCAAAAATTAGACTGAATACACCTGAAGGCTCTAGGTTTAGATCAATAAAAGGGAAAGTTGTTTTTGTAGGTGCTGACAGAATTTCCAGTAAAGATGAAGATGGTTTTTATTTAGTCAAGGTGGAAACCTCTGAAAACTCTTTTGCACGAAAAAACGAGGAATATAAACTTTTGTCTGGTGTTCCAGTTATGGTTGGAATTATAACTGGTAAAAGAAGTTTTATTGATTATTTCTTAACGCCATTTATAACCGGTGCTAGCTTTGCATTATCTGAAAGGTAGATTATTTTACAGAAGATTTGGAAATTGTTTCAGATTTGAAAATTACGCCGTTTTTTTGAGAATTGAGTTTTAAATGTTTGTAAAGCTCATCAAAAATAATATTTCCTTTTCTTTCTTTGACAATAAGAGTGAGAATATCTGCTTCACTAGCATTACCAAATTGCTGTATGTCAAACATATCTGTGGCTCTTCCATTAGCATAACCCACTGAAATAACGTCTGAGTTTTCAGAAAACTTTTTAACAACTTTTTGTCCTAAACCTTTTTTTATTAAGCCACCTATTTCAATAAACTTTGACATATTTATCCTCCAGCTCGTTTAATGACATCTTTGGGTATAAAAGTCGCAACTCTGTCAAGTTTAACCATCCACATTATACCTTTACCAGGTGTATCAAGATTTCCGGCTAGATACATTGATTCAAAGACTCTGTTCGATTGTTCTTTAGAAACTATAATTCTTATTATTTCTTTTTGTTCATCTATAGTTACGCCAAGAAGTCCCATTCTATCCCTAATGCCTGTACCCCTGGCATAATTAATTGTTGCACCTTGCGCTCCAACACTTGTGGCAGCATCTATGATTTTATCGGCTAGACCACTTTCAACAACACAAGTGATTAAAAAAACGTCTGTTAAATAAGTGATATCTCTGGCCATAATTTTTTCCTTTTAGTTATTTTTTTTGTTTAAATTGTATATATAGTCCCATTAGGAGTACAGCAAGAATTGGACAAATACTTGCCATAGATAGAATACCAAAACCTTCAGTGGCGGATACAGCATTTCCTAGACCAAGACCCATAGCTAGAACAAGTGGTACTGTTACTGGGCCGGTTGTTACTCCAGCGCTGTCCCAGGCGACATTAACAAATTCTTCAGTTGAAAAGTAAGTTAAAACAATTGCAAGAAGATAAAGTGGTATTAAAACTGTTGCTAAGTCAAAAGCAAATACAATTTTTCCAACACCTAATGCTATCCCAAATGCAACACCTCCGGCAACGCTATACATTAACATTGATTTTTTGAAAGCACCATTGGTAAGCTCTTGAACTGTCAAACCAAGGGCATTAAGAGCGGGCTCAGCAAGTGTTGCTCCAAATCCCAAAAGCCAAGCGAAAAGAATTACTATAGTTAAACCCAATAATTCGTTATAAATTGGTGATACTTCACTTATTGGGACTTCCATAAAGGCAGCAGGAAGATTGGTTCCAGCTTGCCCACCAATAGCCCCTAAACCATATGTAAGTCCAATATTGAAGACACACATTCCAACAATGGACAAAGTTAACCCATAAGTTGTTATCATATTGTTAGGAAGTTTAGATCTAAGGATTACAAAAAGCACAATCATTAAAAATATCACAAGTGGAAGTATCGCTCGAACTCCTCCAATAATTTCAACAAACGGGGTTTGTGACCACTTAGAAACCTCTCCTATGGTCATATCTGAAGCCATACTAGTCGAAGCAATTATTTCCTCAACTGAGATTGTCTGAGAAACGTGTATGGCAAGAATCAGTACAGCAATAATTGGAAATAATGAAGCCATTGTAACGACGCCAAATCCAGAAAGAGACGAATCTCCTTTACCAGCTGATGCAGCAATTCCAATACCTAGTGATAGAACAAGAGGTACTGTAACTGGTCCAGTTGTAACAGCTCCGCAATCCCAAGCTAATCCAAGAATAGTTCTTAAATCAGGATTGCTCCATACATATGCAGTAAGAATTATTGTTGGTGTAAGAGCTGCATAAATCATAGGTTTTAGAGACCAACCTTTGACAAACCTTATTGTTCCAATTATAGCTGCTAGTCCAACACCAGCGCCGACCATTACAACTAAGGTTTCACTTCTATTATTTAGTATCTCATAGAGATATGGTGCATCCTGAGGATTTATTGACGAACCAAATGCTTTGAGTGCTCCAATAGCGGGTTCCGCATAAGTTACCCCCACCCCTAATATTCCAATAATAATTAATACAAGAACCATTGGTGCTTTTTTTGGTAATGTATCACCAATTACATTGCCAAATGGCATTAAACCTGTTTTAAGACCTTCCATAAAAATTGCTAGGCCTATTATTACTGCAATCAATCCTAGACAAATTGTTGTTGCTGAAGAGATTGGTTGTCTTAAAATTAAAAGTTGAAATAGAAATAAATATGCTGCAAGTGGGACAACAGCTTTAATTTGTTCCATAACTCTAGAAATCGTGTAAGGTGCTAATAGAGTAAGTGCCTTAGCAGGAGATATTTTGATTTTCTGAGGCTTTAGTGATTTACCTTTTGCTGCCTTCGGCGTAAGAAGATTATAACTTAAAGATTTATGATTAATCTCTGATTCGTGAATGTAATCGGAATATTTCATAATTTAGCATAACATATTGTAGAAATTAATAAAATCTTTATTCAACATGACTTGTTGACCTCTCTAATCTATAAAGAATTTGCTTTGTTATTTTTTTAATTATTTGATTTTCAGACTCTATAATCTCATCTATTTCGTCATGTGAATAAAGTACATTTTGAAACTCATTTCTTTTTGCAAGTTCCTTACATAAATTTAAAATTACCTTTTGTGCGCTTTTTGAACCAGAATGAATTAGCTCATCAAGATTTTCTTTACTTATAGATATCAATTCTGTAGATTGACTTGAAGTAATAGTTGCGCTCCTGTTTTGTTGTAAAATTAAAGCCATTTCACCAAAAACTTCTCCATCTCTCATAGATCCAACTTTTTTTCCGTCAACTATCACATCAAGTGCTCCAGAAACTATCATGTACGCTTTATCGCCTTTGTCGCCTTGATTAAAAAGCGTCTCGCCCTCTAACATCAAAACTTTTGTTGTTTTTCCGTGACTTATCTCTTTCAAGAAAATATCCTTTGAGATAATCTATAGTGAATCTGAAGCGCTAAGGCTCTTATTACGTTGGGAGAGTCCTTAGTGAGTTTTACAAGATCGGCTTTAGTAATTGGAAGTTTTTGGTTATCTGATTTACCTAATTCCTTAGACATTTCATTAATTACTTTATGAAGTTCAATGTTTGAGGATAATAAAATAGCTTCCAACGCCTTTCTTTTTATTTCAACAATTTCACTTGGTACAATTGCTTTTATACTCGCAGTTCTGTTTTCATTTAGAATTAAAGACAATTCTCCAAAGATTTCACCTGTTTCAATTTTTCCTATCTTTTTTCCTTCAATTTCTGCAACTAGTCCACCTGAAATAACTAGAAAAGCCGTTTCTCCTATATCGCCCTCTCGAACTATATATTGATCTGGAAGAACTCTTATTTTTTTTAAACCCATTTAAACCTAATATTTTATTTAGAGGTTGCGACAAAAACACCATCCCAATCTTTTGGGGGAGGATACTTTTTAAATTCATTAATTCGTTCTGTCATCATTTCATAGTAATCTTTCATTAAATTTTTACAAAGTGTTTTTGCCAGAGTCATTTCCTCGAGAGCATCTTTCCAATTTTGATTAAAATAATGATTTAATACATTTTTATGCTTTTTTTCAAGATTTTTGAAATCAACACTATTTTTAAAACTTGGATCACCGAGCAAACAAAAAATTGATACAGCTTCTTTTTTTCCTTTTACTGCTAGCATATCAAGTTGAAGCGTAGCAAAAGTATCTTTAACAGCATCGTTTGTTTCTTGTCCAATAACTGTTTTAACTCCATAACCTTTTGATTGACCTTCAAGACGTGATGCTAAATTGACTGCGTCTCCTAGTACTGAATAGTCAAATCTCTGGTCTGACCCCATGTTTCCAACAACACAACCTCCAGTATTTAGTCCAATTCCAATTTTTAATTCCAAAAAATCTTTATTTTCTGACTTCGCTTCTTGCTCTCTGATATCGTTAAGTTCTTTAAGTGCTTTATGCATACTTAATGCTGCTTCACAAGAAACTTGCTCGTGTTTATCGACATCTATAGGTGCATTCCAAAAAGCCATAATACAATCACCCATATATTTATCTATTGTTCCATTTTTATTTATGATTTCATTTGTAAGAGGAGTTAAAAATCTATTAATAAGTTTTGTTAAACCTTGTGGATCTGATTTAAAAGCCTCTGAAATAGTTGTAAATCCTCTAACATCACAAAAAAGAAATGTCATTTTTTTAGTTTCTCCGCCCAAAACTAATTTATCAGGATCTTCAGCTAATTGTTCTACTAAGGCAGGGGAAAGATATTGAGAAAATGCACCTCTTATTTGTTTTTTTTCATTGGCATCCCTTAAATAGTTTGCAAATGTGTTACTGAAGTAAATTACAAAAGTTGTTGCACCTGCGAAAGTTGGATCAAATAAAGTTTTGTGTTCAAGAAATAACCTTACACTTATGTAAAATGCGGAGCTTATGACAGTTACTAGCAATGATATATTTACAATTGGTCCAAACTTTAGTGCAGACACCGTGATAAAAAAAGCAAGCAAAATTGTGAAAAGTGCTTCATAAAACTTCATATTAGCTCCTGATTTTAAAAATGGTGATCCTGAAATTTTTACTTTGTTTTTTTCAATTATAGCTTCTTCCTCACTTAAACCTTTTTGTAATGAATCCTTATAAACCTTCTCAGAATTTTTTGTAGATGTATAATAAAGAATTGCAGAGATAACAGTATCAATTAGATTTGCATGAATTTCAACACCGGGCATTCTGTCATCGACTGGAGTAGGTCTTATATCCTTTAGTCCAGTAGCTGATGTACCCAATATACCAAGTTTTCCCTGTAATCTATCTTTTCCAACTCTACCCTTAATTATATCCACTGCACTAACATAATACCTTGAGGAACCTTCTTTGACTTTTCCAGCATCTGAATCACCATAATAAATCCAAACCCTACCATTCTCATCAGTTGGAATTGCTGCATTTCCAATTGCTTTAGTTTGGACTATTATTTCTTGAATTCCTGTTAAACCGGTTCTTGTGGCAATACTATTGCCTTGAAAAGCAACTCTAATCATATCTAGACCAAGAGTTGGCCTGATCTTACCTGCAACGTTTGATATTAAAGGAACTCTTCTAATAATTCCATCTGGTTCTTCTGCTACTGAAACTGTACCAGACCCAGAGGCGGCTTTTTCAAACTCCGATACATTTGCGAGCAATCCTGGATAAGAGATCAACCATTCCTTGGGATTTTTCCCTTTGCCTACAAAAACTTTAACTGACGAATCGTTAATATCATTTCTTTTTGCATCACCTTCAACATCTAATCCAGAGTGTCCAATTACTACAGGGAACTCATTCATAACTTCCATTGCTAAAAACTCATTAGAAGGGAGTTCACTTAATAGTTTGGCAATTTTTGGGTTACGTTTTTTTAAATCTTGAGAAATTAAATCAGGCGAAGTTCTGTCTTTTTCTGCAAAGAGAACGTCAAGACCCAAAACAAGCATACCTGCCTCCTTTGATTTTTTAAAAAGATCTGCAAGAACGGTTCTTGGCCACGGCCACTGACCAATTTCTCTTAAAGATTTTTCATCGATATCAACAATTACGGAATAAGTTTGACCGTCTGTGGATCTTGGATATTTTTTTTGCAGAATATCAAAATATTTAAGTCGAGGAATTTCTACTATTTCAGGATCAGCTATACGAATCAAACCAAAAAGTAAAGCCATTACTACAGAAGCAATAGTAACAATTAGCCTAAAACTTAACTTTAATTTGATCATGGTTCTGCAAAACTATTACCGAGAGTTCTAATAAGTGGATAAATAAAGTATGTTATTAATCTTCTTTGTCCAACTCTAAACTTACCTGAAACTTTCATTCCTGGCATTAAATTAAATCCTGGAGGAATATCTTTTAACTCATTTTCTGTAATTTGAGCTCTAGCCCGGTAAAAATTTCCAGGTTTTCCATCAACGTCTTTATCAATTGTGTCAGCAGATACATAAATAAGCTTTCCTTTTAACTCACCATGTTTTTGTGCTGGAAGTGCATTAAGTTGAATTTTAACAGATGTATCCGGAATTAGTTTACTGATATCAGAAGGATCAACATCAAAAACAGTTAACAACTCCACACCCGTTGGTACCAATGTAACAACACTTTTACCTTGTGTTATTACTGCTCCAGGATATAAAGAATGAAGGTCTAGAATCATTCCATCAGACGGTGCTCTCACCACGACATCAGTTTGTTGTCTTTCAAGTTTTTTAACATCCTCTTGTAGGGACATTCTTTGATCCTCTAACCCAACAAGCTCATCGTTTATTCCTCCAAAAAATTGGCTGTTATATTCTTTTCTATTAGATTTTAATTCGCTGAGTTTATTACTAGTTTTTGTATATTCTTTTTCTAAAGACAACCTTTTGTTTTTTTCAGCTAAAACTTGTGACTCTGCTACAAGATCAAGTTCAAATAACTCCAGCTTTGAATCTTCTAACTGTTTTTGAATATCAAGTTGTTCCTTGATAAACTTTAAATCGTCTTCTGTGGAACCTATTTGTTGATCTAATGACGCAATTTTTGCTAAATATTGATCTTTTTTATCTTTAAAGATTCGGCTTTGTCTTTCATCATTTGGATTTGCAACAGAAACATTATTCCTTAACAATGACTGTTTCTTTAGTCTATCAATTTTAGAATTTACAACTGAAAGCTGATAATCAAGTTTCATTTTATCGGCTCTTTGAAGTGTAGCATCGAAAGTTACGAGAGGATCTCCTTGATTGACACTCTCACCTTTTTTTACAAGTATTTCTTTGACAACAGAATTATAGTTTGATTGAACCTCTACATTCGGAACAACGGTGGTAATCTTCCCAGAAGCAGAAATTGTAGTATCAATTTCGGAAATAGTGCCCCAAGTAATTAAAAATAAAATTAGGAAACCAAATGAATAAACTGACATTTTTACTGAGCGTGGTACCTGCTTTGTTTTAATTCTATCAATGTCGTCATCAAATTCATCTAATAACTCACTCATCATTTTTTTTTTTGATCTATTTTCTTTTTCCTGCTCAGTTAAAACTTCTTCTTGATCTTTGTTATTTTCATTTTCATTTCCAGATTCAAAAGCATCCACAGATAATTTTTCGTTTGCATTTCTGGCGTAGCTTGCAAGCTGCTGCATCATATTAAAAGCTGTTTGTGGAGAGTTTTTGAGATAGCCTAATAAAGCATTCTGATCAATTTCTTTAACAGTCGTCTCTACCGTCGCTCTTGCCATTGCACTTCTTGGTTGTTTGTCTATTAATGCCATTTCTCCAAACAATGCACCTTTTTCAAGAATTGATAAAGTGACGTATTCGTCACCGTTGAATTTGCATACCTCTATTTTTCCTTTTACTATTTGATAGGCATAGTCACCAACTTCACCTTCTCTAAAGAGTACATCACCAGCAGCTAAATTTCTTACAGCGGGTTGAATATTTTTTTTTTCGGCCATTTTAAATTATCCGGCTTTCTTTAAA
>CACFLF010000031.1 GCA_902567115.1 uncultured Alphaproteobacteria bacterium | reverse complement strand
GCTTTAAATAGTTGAGTTTTCATTTTTTTGCTCCTTTTTATTTTCTGTTGATATTTGTTCACCTATTGTTGCGATGACTTTAACTCTTTTATTTTCGGGTAACTCAGTGAATGAAAGCACAACAATATCATCTACATGTTGTCGTAGTAAAATTGATAAGTCTTTTCTAATAATTGGAGACGTAACTACAACTAGAGAGTTTCCAGCTACTGAGGATTTTTCTCCCACATCGATAATGGATTTTATCATTTGTTTTGCTAATGAAGGGTCAATCAAAAGTCCATCGGAACCACTCTTTTTGGTCATAGATATCAGCATTTGTTCAAATTCAGGATTGAATGTGATCACGTCAAGTGGTTCATTTACATTTGATATCTTCTGTATTAGCAGTGAAGAAATTGCTGGTCTGACTGCCTCAGATAATTCGTCAGGACTGAGTTTTTTTTCAGAGAGATTCGATAAAGCTTCAAGAATTTTTTTTAAGTCGTTTATCGGGACTCTTTCAACTAATAAATTTCTTAAAATAATTGTGAGGTAATGTAATGGAACGAGTTTTGGAATGACTGACTGAACAAGCTGTGGGTGAGTTTTTGACAAATTGTCAAGTAAAGACTGAACATCATCCTGACTTATTAATTCCCCTGCATACTTTAATAAAATTTGATTTAGGTGAGTGCCGACTACTGCCTCTGGTTCAATAACCATGTAATGATTAGACTCAGCTTTAGCAACTAAATGTTGTTCGATCCAAACAGCATCTAATCCAAAAGATGGATCTTTAACCTGTATTCCCTGAATCTTTATTTGAGTTTCATCTCCAGGCATAGCGAGTTTTCTGTCAACATAAATTTTGTCCTCAGCAACAATTGTATGTCCAATCCTTATTTTATATGAATTTGCGTCTAAAGATAAATCATCTTTTACTCTGACATTTGGAATTATAAAACCTAAATCTTTTGAAACTTGTTTTCTTATACTAGTAATTTTTGAGATTAATGGGCCAGCTGATTTTTTATCAGTAGAATCAACCAATGATATTAAACCATACCCCAAATCAAGAGATATTGAGGCATTGTCAGACACTTCATCTATTTCTATATTTCCGATATTTTCTTCTTCATTTTTTGATTCCGGTTGTTCTTCAAGTTGATTTAATCCATCACGTTTGGAAGTAAACCACGCAATAAGTCCTGATAAAAACGCACCACTTAAAAATAATGTATTTGGCATACCTGGGACCAAACCAAAAAGAAGCAGAACTGCTGAAACTGGAACCCATGCCCTCGATAAGCCCATTTGTTTTGATATTTGTCCTGCTAAATCATTATTATCAGAAGATATTCTAGTTACAATTGTAGCTGTGGCCATCGCGAGCAGCAATGACGGAATTTGAGCAACAAGACCGTCTCCTACTGTCAGAAGTATGTATGTTTCTGCTGACTCACTAATTGTTAGATCGTGCATAACCGAACCTATTATAAGTCCACCAATTATATTTATGACTAAAATTAAAATTCCCGCTATAGCATCTCCTTTTACAAATTTTGCAGCCCCATCCATCGCACCATAAAATTCTCCTTCTTTTGCTATTTCATTTCTTCGACCCTTTGCCTCTTCACTTGTAATAATTCCTGCATTTAAATCAGCATCAATTGCCATTTGTTTGCCAGGCATTGCATCAAGTGTAAATCTAGCTGCCACTTCAGAAACTCGTCCAGCTCCTTTTGTTATAACAATCAGATTGATAATTACTAAAATAGAAAAAACAAATAATCCGACTGCGTAACTTCCAGACATCACAAACTCTCCAAAAGCTTCAATTATTGAGCCTGCTGAGTCTGTGCCGTTGTGACCTGATTTCAAAATTACACGTGTTGAGGCAACGTTAAGTCCTAACCTTAAAACCGTTGCAAAAAGTAAAACTGTGGGAAAACTTGAAAAGTCGAGTGGTCTAAAAGTTTGTAAAGCAACCATCAAAACTAATAAAGAAACCAATAGATTTGAAGTAAATAAAATGTCTAACATCCATGGTTGCAATGGTATAACCATCATTGCAATTAGGATCATTATTCCAATTGGAATACTAAAAGTTCTAGCAAAATTCAAAAAGTTCTCTTTTTGGAATGTTTTTAGCACTAAATCCATCAATAAATCCTTTGTGTCAAAATTCTGACCAAAAAAAGTCGAGAAAAGCTGGTTTTTTTATATTTAAAAATCATGTGTGAAGGGATGCAAGAGACATGCCATGCAGACCTAATAAGGATTTCAATCCAATAAAACAAAATGGCATAATTTATGCAGAAAGTTAAGAAATTAATTTTAAAAGGATTTAACTATGAAGAAATTTTTATTACCTGTTTTAGCGATTTTTTTGCAATCTTGTAGCGGGAACATGATGAGTGGACTTACAAATTCAAATTTGTCTAACGAAACTCAAGAGAATTACGAAGAATATTCAAAGCCAACTAGTCAACTTAATAAAACGAGAGAATTACTTGACGGAGCGTCGATTAATTTTCCTACTCTTACTGCCACTGGATATGCTGTAGTTTCAACTCAACCCGGACAAAATGTTGAACAAAAAAGATTAATGGCTATCAGATCTGCTAGAATGGCTGCGATGAGAGAACTTGCAGAACAAATACATGGGTTGAAAGTAGACAGTAATACAACTGTGATAGATTTAATGGTGCAAAATGACACGTTTAGAGGTATTGTATCGGGCGTTATCAGAGGTGCCAGAACAGTTAGAATTAATCCAACTGGAAGTGATACTTACGAAACAGTTTTAGAAATAGATCAAGATATGGTTGCGTATCTTTTTAGATCAGCGCAATCAATGTAAAGAAAAGGACATAAATTGAGAAAAGTTCAGTATAATTCTTTTGATGTATTACTAAAACAATTAGCTTATTTTTTTACATCACTTTTTATAATTCTTTTAGGATCCACTTATTTATTGGCTAATGAAGTTAATTATAAAGAAGTTTTTTCTAAAGGCAGAGCTGTAATCGTGGAAAATAATGTTAGTCTTGCAAAAAAAAGAGCCTTAGAGGATGCACTTTACCTAGCTAGTCTTCAGGGAGGAGCAAAGGTTGATGGATATTCAAGTGTGGATATGAACACAAATCTTAACGAAAACGTTTTGATAAGACCATCTTCAACTATAAAGGATTTTGTAATTATTGAAGAAAGTCAAGATGAGACACATTACAATGTTGCAATCAAAGCTTATCTTGTAAATGTAAATAGCATGCTTAATTGTGCGAATAGAGATTTTGTAAATTTATCATACTTGGCACCACATTATTCGGTTTCTAGCAAACTGCCTGCGTGGACTGATAAACTTCCAATGAAAATTTCCTCAGAAATCTTTAATAATTTAAATAATCTTGGTTTTATTAATTTAAAAGATTCTTCAAGAACTTCGTTTAATCCAAGTAAAATCCTAAAAAAATCAATATCACTTGACTATAATAATCTAGTTGAGGGTAAAAGAAATGCTTTAAATGAAGGTGAATTTGCTTTACACCCAATCATAAAACTTAGTTACGCCAAAGGAAGACTTACTACGGTATCAAAAGAACTAATGGTGGATATCACTTTAAACATTTATGAAGGTCCAGATTACAGTGTGTTAGATTCTTTAAATTACAAATTTTCTTTATGGATTGGAAACAAAACAGGCTACTCTCATATAGATGTATTTCTTAGAGTTTCTGAGGATAAGTTAATTGATTTTGTTAATAAAAGTATTTCTAAAATTCAATATAGAATCTTAGACAATTTAAAATGCCAACCTCTTAGAGCTGAAATTGAACTTGTTAATAATGAATTAACAATCCCAATTGGTTTGAATCAAGGTTTAAAAAAAGGTACAGTAGGTTTTATTTCTGATTCTGAGGATATTACAATGAGTGAATGGATTGTTCTAACAGTTAGTGATTCAAGAAGAAACACTGCTGTAGTTGAGCCATTAAACCCACTTAATAAAAAAGAAGAAATTAAAGGCAAAATTATTAAATTTATGAATTAGGTGTAAAATGAAATTTTTTATAATAGCTATAAGTATTATCCTTTTATTTGAACAAGCTGGTTCGAACGAGCCGTTTGTAGTTCTCGAATACAAAGGAATGTCCGGTGCTGAATCAGGTTTAAATAAAGAAAATATCTTTATAAAAAACCAAAATCATTCTGTTGTCCATAAAGTTCAAAGTGGAGAATCTCTAAGTAGTATTTTAAATAAATATTACGGAAAGAGCGGACTAAATATGAAGGTTATTGAAATTTCAATCATTGAAATGAATAAACATGCATTCGTTAGAAACAATCCTCACTTTTTATATGCAGGAAAAAAAATAAAAATTCCTTCTTTAAATGAGATAATGAATTTAGTCAAAAATGAAAAAAATGTAACTAATCATAATAGTTCATCTAAAACCAATCATATATATTTTTATGGCAATTAATTTAAATTTAAAAATTATTTTAAAAGTTCTAATTATTACCTTTTTGATTATGAAAGATTCTTTAGCTTCAACAATCTCAGGTTACGAAATCAAGTCTTTGATTGAAAGATGGTTAGATAAACAAGGTGTACAAGCAAATGTAAATATCCTAGAAAGTTTGAGATATCCAGCTTGTGAACCTGAAAATATAATAATCAATGATATATCTGGTAACTCAAAGCTGATAAAGGTTAATTGTATTGGAAATAATCCTTGGCAATTTATAGTTAGAAATAAAGTTAATAAGTTCAAATCAAAGACTAAAAATAAACAATTATCAGATTTTTATGCACTCAAAGACTTTAAAGATAAAGGTTCAATCATAAAAGAAAAAGATTTAATAGTAATAAAAAGAAAAAATAGTCAAAGAAACCTCTATATTTCAAAGAAATCAGACATTGTAGGAAAAAAATTAAAAAATAGTGTAAATTCAAATCAATTATTAAAACGCTCAAACCTTGAAAAAGATTGGTTAATTAAAAAAAATTCTCAAGTAATAATTATCAACAATAAAAGCTTTGTCACAATTAAAGAAGAAGGTTTGGCTATGAATGATGCCAATTACATGGATATGATAAAAGTAAAAAACATTAAGAGTGGAAAAGTTATTGTTGGATATGCAAAAAATGAAAAAAAAGTTATACTTAACACTAAACAATATTAAAAATTAGTCGTATATAGTATAAGGATTAAAAAATGATAGACCAAATTAAAAATAAAGCATTAAATTCTAGCGTAGAAAATTTAAAAAAAGAGACGCAGAATACGAGTAAAGCTAAGACTATTGTTAAAAAGGTGGACAACACTACCAAAACAGATCCTAGTGATTATGATGGAAAGGTTTCGCAGTTCATTACTAAGGAAAAGATTAAGAGTATGTCTAAGGAACCCCCGATTGATAAAGCTTCAACAACCAGAATCAAAGAAGCGATAAAAAACGGTAATTACCCGGTCGATCTAGCTAAAGTTGCCGATGCGTTGTTCGATGCTTATAAAGAGATGAAGTAACATACCATTTTTGAATGGAAAAAGAGCTAGATTCTATACTGAAAATTCTTGAGAAGGCTTCCACAACTAAAGACGTTGAAGAACTTAATCAAATAGAACAAGAATTACAACATTTTATCAAAATTATTAATAAGACTAATTACGATGACTTCTTATCTAAAAACATAGAGATATCTACTCGTGTTGAAAAGCTTAAAAATCTTATTAACAAATTAGATTCAAGTAGTAATTTAAACAATGAACTTTTTCTAGAGTTTCAAAAATTTATTGAAAATAGAAAATTTAAATAAGTTGTTGTTAAAGAAATTTAATAATAATATGTAGAAATGGATTTCCTCAGAGACTATATAGATAAAGATCCTTCTGGCAATATTTCCACAATTATTGTAGTCCTAACTATTCTTCTTTTAATATTTGTAATTTCAGCTTTTTTATTCGATTATTTCAAAAATGATCAAAATTCAAAAAGAACTAACATGCTCGAAAGAGCTATTAAAGACTTAATTGAAGAATTCAGATCATTAGAAATAAATCTATCAGAACAAAAAAAAATTCTTAATGATTACAAATATACATTAGAAAAATTGGATCTTGAAATTTCAAGACTTGCAGATTCTAACAAAGGAGACTCCAATATTACAACGGCCATTCAAATGGCTAATCAAGGAAGAAGTTTAGAGGAGATATCCTCTGCTACAGGTTTAAATGAGGATGAAATTGAGCCAATTTTAAAATATCATGGTAAATAAAACTTTGTTACATTCTAAATATATTTTTTTTACACTTTAAATTTTTAATAATATTTTTTAGTCTAACTTCAACTTTTTCTGAATCCTTATGAATACCAACCTCCAAGTCCAATTTTTTATTTCCTAGAAAAATCCAATCGACATCATTCTTTAGAATTTCAATTTTGTGATAAAAGTTTCCAAATTGAACATCTGCAAAAGATCCTACTTTATCATTTTTAATTGAAATTTTTCTTAAATCAAAACTATTTTCCTGGCATTCTATTGTTTGGTACTTGAATCTTAAAAAAACATCTTTACATGAACTTAGAAAAATCGTCAGGATTACTAACAAAAATCCAACTATATAATTGTTAATTTTTTTATGCATTAAGTGTTCTGAAAAATTTAATTTTTTTTTACTAATAATTTTTGAAGTAAGGAAACTATTTTATTTCTTTTTCAACATCTTTATCATCATTTTTCACTACAGGAGAGGAATCTTTTTTATCTTCGATTTTATTTTCATTTTGTTCATCTTGGGATTTTGCTTTAATATCTTGCTCTTCAGTATTTTCTTTATTTTCATCTATTTTTGAAGCTTTTTGTTGTTTTTTGTCTGCATCTGAAACTGATTGTTTATCATTTTCATTTGTAGACGCGGAATTTACTTGATCATCTGTTTTAGATTCTGGCTCTATATTTTCGTTGTTGACTTCACCTTGCTTATCTGATTTTTTTTGATCAGTTTCTTGACTTTTATCATCCTCTTGAACTGAATCTTCATGTTTTTCCAGAAGATTTTTTGCTTTAGCGTTTTCCTCTGAACCTTCTTGTTCGGTTTCTTTATTTAAACTTGAGTCTTGCTCAGTTTTCGGATTCTGTTTTAACGGTGAATCACTCTTTTCATTAGTTTCTGAACCCTCTTTTTTATCATTTTTTATTTCTTGTTCCTTTTTAGTATCTTCAGACTTCTGTATCGGTGAAGCGCCTTCAGAAACTTCCTCCACAACTTCAGCTTTTTTTGATTCTACAAGTTTTTTTCCATCCTCTTCTTTAACATCCAGTATTACACCTTTGTCAATTTGTTTGCCATTCACCTCCCCTGCTTCTAACATTTTTAATCTAATCCATTTTTCTTCTGACTTTTTGGGTTTTTCCTCTTTTTTTTCTTCCTCAGTTCTCTTTACCTGCTTCTCAGGCTTTATTTCAACTTTTCTTTCATACAAAAGATCGATTTTTGATCTTATAATCTTTAATCTCGCAGCCAAAGCTCCTAATCTGGTAACTTCGTCCATACTTTCATTTAATAATTTCTTGATTATAGAATTTACCTCTTCAAGAGGTTTATCTCCGATTTTACTAATTATTTTATCTCTTATTTTAATAACTTCAGGGTCTAAGTCTGTGTTAAAAGCATTTTTTTCATCCATAATTTTAAAACCTTTCTTTTGGCATTTAATTTGCAAATTCCAAACCAAAATAGAAAAATTATTAAATGGTAGATAATATTAAACAACAATTAAATGTATTGAGCAATGCATTAAGAGTAAGAAATCAGAAACAAGAAATTCTTGCTTCAAACATTGCAAATGCAGCAACTCCAAACTACAAAGCTCGAGATGTTGAATTTGAAGTAGAATTAGCTAGATCACTAAATGTTGGTCCTTTAAAAACATCTAACAAAAGTCATATAGCCGTGACTTCAAAAAATCTACCAGGAAAAGTTCAATTCAGACAATCGGTTAATCCGTCTGTTGACGGAAATACAGTCGAACTTGCTGTTGAGCAAATGGAATTTGCTGAGAATGCTGTAAGATATCAAACAACTTTGGATTTTATAAATTCTAAAGTAAGAGGTTTAATGGGGGCAATAAGGGGCGAATAATGGATATTAAAAATATTTACCACATAGCACAAAGAGCAATGGGAGCTCAATTAGTAAGATTAAATGCTACTGCAAGTAATTTAGCTAATGCTGATAATATTGCATCGAGTCCTCAGGATGCTTATAGACCAGTTAAGCCAATCTTTGAAACAAAGTATTTTGATCTTATAAGAAAAAGAGGAATTTCAACTGTTGATGCAGTAACTGTTCAAAAAATGGATATTGATCCAATAAAAGAATTTAAACCTGGTCATCCTATGGCTGATGAGAATGGTTTTATCTACAGAGCACCTGTTAACATCGAAGAGGAATACGTCGACATGCTTGAGGCATCAAGACAATATCAGAATAATGTTGAGGTAATATCAACCGTTAGAGCATTGATGCTTAAAACTGCAAGTATGGGTAAATAGATAGGGGATAAAATGCCAGATATATCAAAAACATCAGAACAATCTTTAAATAATATCTTAAATAAACTTGGTGTAAAAACTCAAGAAGAAGCTGCAAAGGGCAATAAAAAAACTGCTCTTGGACAAGAAGATTTCTTAAAGCTAATGACTACTCAATTGCAAAATCAAGACCCATTTGCTCCAATGGACAACGGTGATTTTATTGCGCAAATGGCACAATTTTCTACAGTTACAGGTATAACGGAAATTAATAATAATTTAACAAGCCTTGGTTCAAAATTAGAACCTAACAGAGTCGCAACGGCAGCACAATTTCTTGGACATTCAGTGTTAATACCAGGACAAGTTGCTAGCCCTGACGATAATGGAGAAATTCACGGTGTCGTAGATCTACCATTGTTCTCTAATGACGTTGGGCTTACATTTGCAAACTCTAATGGTGAAATTGTTCATTCAATGAGTTTAGGTTCACATGACAAAGGACTTGTGGGATT
>CACFLF010000030.1 GCA_902567115.1 uncultured Alphaproteobacteria bacterium | reverse complement strand
ACGAAAGTAAGATTTTTAATAAAAAATTTCTAAAAGACAAAGAACTTCCAATTCCAGAATGGCTTTGAAAAATTCAATTTCAAAATTCGTGATTAACTGTGAGGAGCTTTTTACTTTAAAAAACTCATCTAATATTAAAATTATCGATTGTAGATGGTATTTAAATAAACCTAATAAAGGAAGGTTAGAGTATGAAAACTCCCATATTGAGAATGCAATCTATTTCGATATTGAGAAATTGTCGAATAATTCCATTGATTTACCTCACATGTTTCCATCGATTGAACAAATCCAAAAATTCATTAAAGAAAAAGGAATTAATATTAATCACGAAATAATAATATATGATCAAATGGGTTTCTTTTGTTCAGGGAGAGTTTGGTTTATTTTTAAAGTTTTTGGGTTTAAAAAGATCAGAATACTTAATGGTGGTTTTTCAGAGTGGACTAAACATAAACTCCCAATATCAAATAAAATAAAAAAAACGGAAAACTCTAATTTTATTTGTTCTTCATTTGAATCTAAAAGAATAGTGAATAAAAAACAATTAGAAAAAATTATAGATAAAAATGATTTGAATACAAAAATAATTGACGCAAGACCCCATGATAGATTTTTGGGAATTGAAAACGAACCTAGACCTAATTTAAAAAAAGGTAAAATTAAGAATAGTATTAATATCCCGTTTGAGGTAATAACAGATAATATGCTTATTAAAAATTTTGATGAATTAAAGCATTTAATTTTCAATCAAAACAAGATTAAAAAAAAAAATATCATAATATGCTATTGCGGATCTGGAGTTACGGCTTGCAATATCATATTTGTTCTTACATTATTAGGAATTGAAGAAGTTAAATTGTATGATGGATCATGGGCAGAATGGGGAAAGATAAAATAAATTCTGAATTAATCAAACTAGGAAGTGATCCTAATTTACATCATGGATCTTTAAGCGATCCCATATATAAAACCTCGACAATAATTTTTAACGACTATAAAAGCTTTTTAGACGCCAAAAAAAATAAATTCAAGAAACCTTATTATGGAAGATTTGGAAACTATTCAGTAAAAAGATTTGAAGAATTAATTTGTCAGATATACAAAAGTCATGATGCAATTGTAACAAGTTCTGGGTTATCAGCAATAACTATAAGTTTATTATCATTTTTATCAAGAGGAGATGAAGTATTAATCACGGAAAATTGTTATGAACCTGTTTATAATTTCTGTATAAAGGAGTTAAAAAAATTTGGGATAAAAACTTTTTTCTACAAAAATAATAACCCTTCTTTTTTAAAAAAACTAATTAGCAACAGAACAAAATTAATTTACATTGAATCGCCCGGGTCGCTCAATTATGAGGTGGAAGATATAGAGGAAATTGTAAAGATAGCAAAAAAAAATAAAATTATAACTGTGATGGATAATACTTGGGCTACTTTCATAGGTCTGAACCCTTTAAAATGGGGTATAGATATAGTTATTGAATCTTGTACAAAATATTTTTCAGGTCATTCTGACAATTTTTGTGGAATAATAGCATGCTGTAATGAGCATTTTAAAAAAATTAAGCAAACAGCCGTCAGACTTGGAGACTTTGTTTCTGCAGAAGCATGTTTCAACGCAATTAAAGGCATGAGAACTCTGAGTACAAGACTGGAGAAACATCAAGAAAATTCCTTAAAAGTTTTTAACTATTTAGAGACAAAAAATTTTATTAAAGAAATCTATTTCTTACCCGATAAAAAAAATATTCACCACAAACTTTGGAAAAAATACTTTAATCTCAGCAATGGACTTATTACTTTTTCAGTTGAAAAAATAAATAAAATTGAATCGTTCGTTGATCATTTAAATTTTTTTAAAATTGGATTTAGTTGGGGAGGATATGAAAGTTTGATTTTGCCATTAAATGAAATAAAGCCCTCTTTAAAAAACTACAAAAATTCTGTATACTGGTTTAGAATTCATATCGGTTTAGAATCAGCAGATGATTTGATTAAAGATCTTGAGCGAGGATTTAAAAACTATGAAAAAAAATAAATTTTTGATATTTAAACCCGCAAAATCTGCCATGCAATCTGGATATAATAACTCTCGTAAATGGTGTCTGTCAAACAATGATATTAATGAATCGTTTATCAGTAGTAAGTTTTGTTGGAACGGATCCTCGAACCCTGAAAAACAAATTAAGTTATTTTTTGATGATTTAGAATCAGCTATCAACTTTGCTAAAAAGAATAAATATGATTATGAAGTGCAAATGCCGAATAAAAGGTCGTTAATTAAAAAATCCTATGCTGAAAATTTTTTGAAGAAAGTCTAAAAATGGGTAAAGAAAGATTTTGTCCAGATTGGTTATTTAAAATTATTATTTCTCAAACTGTTTATGATTATATTGTAAGGGATGTAGCTTTATTTATTAGCGCGAGAAAATTTATATCTTTTTTTTCAAAATATTACGATGAACTTACCCCAGACGACATAGAGGCAACATCGGTAGCATTCATTGAATTTTTAGGCGAAGTAAAGTCAAAAGATCCATTTCTTCTTTTAAATCATTATACTTACAGTATAATAATGAATGTTAAGCCAAATGAAAAAGGTATTTTTAAAAAAGATCCATACGATAATGATTCTGAAAAAAAGTACTCTCCTCATGATGCAGTAAAAGATTTTAAAGTATTTTCGTATTCATGTAGATCTGGGCTAACAAAAAAAGCTCCTTGCGGCTGGGATATTAAAAATGAAAAAGATTTGGGTTTAATTACTGATGCAATACATAAACAATTTTCTATAGACGATATGATTGATAGTGTAACATAAATTATGAAGGTTTTACTATACTCTTTAATCTTAACAATATTGTTGTTTTTTAACAAAATCGACGCAAACTCTGACTTAATTAAAGAGGCTGTTGGGAATCCTCACAGAAAAGAAGAAAATAAAAAAAGAGACGTCTATAGAAATCCTTATGAAACTCTAAATTTCTTTGGATTGGATAGATCAAAAAAAGTTTTAGAAATAATTCCAGGTAGAGGTTGGTATACAGAGATAATTAGCACCTACATGAATGATACAAATAACTTCCACGTTGCAGTTTATAAAGAACCAAGTTACGCGATTGAGATTATCACAAAAATCCAGAATGAATTCTTTGAATATTTTCAAAAAAATAAAAATAAATTTGGAGAAATTAAAAAAATTTTCATCGATAAAGATTTCAAAATCAAAGGTAGTGAAAATTATTTTGATTTAATTTTGACATTTAGAAATACACATAACTTTTTAGATCAAAAAAAATCAGAAAATATTTATCGGTCATTACATAGATCTCTAAAAAAAAATGGAATACTTGGAGTTGTTCAACATAGAGCTGATGAATCTGCAACATATAATTTTAAAAAGGGTTATGTAAAAGAATCCTTTTTGATAAGACATATTGAAGAACAGGGGTTTAAGTTAATAGAAAAAACTGAACTTAATTCTAACCCTAAAGATCTGAAAAATTACAATAAAGGTGTATGGACTCTACCTCCAAGATATGCAGAAGGTGATAAAAATAAATCTGTTTACGAAGCCATAGGAGAAAGTGATCGCATGACTCTAAAATTTATAAAAAAATAAATGATTCATTTTGTTGTTGCCACAAACTTAGAAGCAAGACCACTAATTGACCTATTCAAGCTAAAAAAAATCAAGAATTTAAAACAAACTTTTATTTACACAAATCAGGACATTAGTCTAACCATTTCAGGTATTGGTAAAGTTAATGCTGCTATCGGAGTAACTCAAACATATTACTATTATAATCAAAAAAATAATAATATATGGATAAATATTGGATTAGCAGGGCATAAATATTTAAAGGTTGGAGATATTTGTACAATAAATAAAATTACTGACAATGAAACCAAAAAGAATTTTTTTCCTTTTATAAATAAATTTAAAATGCAAAATCAAGAATGTTTATCTGTAGGAATCCGAAAGAAAAGTTACAGCTCAAAAGTCTATGACATGGAATCATTTGGTTTTTATCAATCAGCATGTAAGTACTCTTCAAAAGAACTTTTGCAAATTGTCAAAATCATCTCTGACAATCAATTTGAATCAATTGATTTTAAGAATAAAGAAGTTGTATATAATATTATTTTTAATCACAGACAGTTGATAAATGAACTTTGTACATTTATGTTAAATTTAAAAAAAGAATTTTATCCAACTTGTAACGAAACTATTGAAAATGAATTCAATAATTTATTCACAAAAATAAAATTTACATTTACGGAACGCGAACAAATGAAAGCACTTCTAAATTTATATTTCACAAAGTATAGTTCTCTTCATAATAATGTGATTAATTTTAGTGAAAATGCAGCATACAATATAAAAAAACTAAAAGAATTTCTGAAGGTATGAAAATCAATACAATATACATTGAAAATGCTGCAAAATCGCATCCCAATACTTATAATATTATAAAAAGAATTAAATATAAAAATATTATATATTGTAATTCCTACTCTGAAGTTTTTAATTCAAATAACCAAAATTTTAGGATTCAAAAAGAATCACCTTCGTTAATACTAGCATATAAAAAAAAAAACTTTGTACTGAAAGCACCTGAAAAGTTTACTATTGGATTTAAGAATAATTATTATTTTTCTCATCTTCTTAATTGTCCTTATGATTGTAAATACTGTTTTCTTCAGGGAATGTTTAACTCGGCAAATTATGTTTTATTTGTAAATTACGAAGATTTCTATTCAAATATAAAAAAAATAGCTGAAAAAAATAAAGAATATTCATGTTTTTTTTCAGGTTACGACTCCGACAGTTTGGCACTTGAAAATGTTACAAACTTTCTTAAAGAATTCATAAAATATTTTGAAGGGATAAAAAAAGGGGTATTAGAGATACGCTCAAAAAGTGTAAATATCAAAGTCTTTGAAAAACTTAAACCATTGGAAAATGTGATACCTGCTTTTAGTCTTAATCCTGAGCATGTGGTAAAAGAATTTGAAGATAAAACACCATGTCTCTCAAAAAGATTAAAGGCAATAAATAAACTCCAAAATTTAGGCTGGTCAGTTGGGTTAAGATTCGATCCATTAATTTGTTGCGAAAAAGAAGGAGGCTATGAAGAATTCTTTAAAAATGTTTTTGAATTAATTGACAAAAATAAAATTCACTCGGTTACTCTAGGCAAATTTAGGATGCCGGATCGATATTTAAAAAAAATTTCAAAATTAAGATCTGATAATAATTTTATACAATTTGAGAATGTAAAAAGAATTTTTCCAAAATTAGATCAAAACTATGATGAATTTCAACAAACTTTTCTTATAGGATTATTAACGAAGTTCATAGATAAAAAGAGGATATTTGTGAATTAAAATTTCCTGTCTTTAAATGCAAATTTTCTACAATTAAAAATCAATGAATTGGTTTTGTGACTGTCTTCACGTTTAAAATTAAGCACTAACTCACCTGAATATCTTCCAAGAATTCCTGAAACAGATCCATTTGACTCTGGATAGAGCTCGATATTTTTCGAAATCCATGATATATTGGATTTGGTTACTAAAATATTATCAGCCTCAAAAGATAAACCACCTAAATCAATTCTTTTGTTATCAGTGTTCAATAATAGAAAAACATCTTTTACATCCACTTCATGTGTAAGTGCGTTATTATTAGTGCAAACTAAATTGAGCTCGAGTGAAAAAATTAGCTTTGGAATCAAGAAAAGAATTAATAAGTACATAAAGTGATAATTTCAAAAAAAAAAAAATTGTCAATTTTAATTTTAAACCAACTATTTTTTATAATAACCAGTTATAATTTTTGTATTTAAATAAATAAAAACTTTTTGTTATATTATCTATACTTAAATTGTTAAACAAAAAAAAGTAAAAGTAAGTGTGGAAAAAAAAGTTATATATCAAAAATAATCTTACACCATTTTCAATAAATCGATCGAAAATTGATTTATTTTTCGATTGTAGTAGATGTTTTTACTTAGACCAAAAACATGGCATAAAAAGACCCCATGGTACACCTTTGGTTATCAATAATTTTGTTGTAAATCATTTTAAAAATACTTTGAATAAATATCGTAATCTGGGAAAAGTTATACCAGAAACAAAAACCATAAATAAAAAGTTAGTTCCTATTAACAATGAATCACTGGATAATTGGACACATCCATTTAAAGGAATAAGTTATATTGATAAAAAGACAAACTTAAAAATCAGAGCTAATCTTGACGATATTTGGCTATGTAAAGAGACTGAAAACAACTATCCGGTTATTATAAAAAGTACGTCTCGTAAAAAAAATATTAGTTCAGAAAATATTTGGCCAGGCTACTGGAAACAACTCTCATTATATTCGTTTCTATTAAAAAAAAACTCAGTCAAAGTAGGTTCATCAGGTATACTTGTTTATTTAAATGCTTCTGAGGATCTGCCAAAATCAACAGAAATAATTGATTTTCAATTGTTGATTTTTGAAAGGGAGCTTGACCACACTTGGATTGAACCGACTCTTGATAGAATATATCAAAATTTAAATTATGATAAGGTTCCAGTTAGTGGTAATGGTTGTAAATATTGCAGATATCAAATAAATATTCAAAATATATTAGATGGAAAATTTTAAAATAATTCAAAAACTTGAGTCAACGAATTCTAGGTTATCAAAAGAAGAAATAATTCTTAACGAAATGAAAAATAAAAACGTAGTATTTTTCAAAGGAATGAGCCTAGCTTACAATAAACTTTTGACTTTCGGTGTTAAACAAGTTCCAAAATCTGAATCGAATGGAGATGGTTTAGAATGGGAAGAATTTAGTCAATTAGCCGATAAACTGATAACTAGAAAATTAACTGGTCATGCAGCAAGAGACGAAATTTTAGAAAAAATGGAAAAATCACACATAGATGAATGGAATTTTTTTTACAAAAGAATTTTGCAAAAAGACATGAGATGTGGGCTATCAGAGAAAACTATAAACAATGTAGCAAAAAAAAGTGGTTTTGTTGAATTTATAATTCCTGTTTTTGCGTGTCAATTAGCACAAGATTCAGAGTTACATCAAAAAAAACTGACAGGAGAAAAGATTCTTGAGGTAAAGTTAGATGGCGTACGAGTCATTACTGTTTTATACCCAAACGGAAAAGTAGACATGTTTAGTAGAAATGGAAAAGAATTAACAAATTTTAATTCTTTGCAAGAAGAATTAAGAGAAAAAATAAGAATTAACACCTTGGATGAAGCAATAGTAATTGACGGAGAAGTTGTTAGTAAGAATTTTCAGGAACTAATGAAACAAATTCATAGAAAGGAGGTTATTCAAAATCAAGATGCAACACTATTTTTATTTGATTTTCTTCCATTTGAAAAATTTAAAGTTGGTGTTTACAAAAAAACCTATAAATTAAGAACTTTAAATTTAAAAAATTGGTATGATCGTTTTATTAAGAATTCAGATAAAATTAAATTGATTGAAAAAAAAATTATAAATCTCGATTGTTCTGAGGGCTTGTCCGTTTTTAGAAATTTTAATAATGAATCTATAGTTCAAGGTTACGAAGGTATTATGATAAAAGATCCAGAATCATTTTATGAATGCAAAAGATCTACAACATGGTTAAAATTAAAACCTGTCATTGAAATATCTCTTGAAGTAAAGGATTTTGAAGAAGGAACTGGAAGAAATACAGGTAAATTAGGAGCAATCATAGCTGAAGGCGTTGACAATGATAAGTTTTTTAGATTGAATATAGGTTCTGGATTTTCAGACGAACAAAGAGAATCTTTTTGGAAAGACAAACATAAATTAATTGGTCAAATAGTGGAAATCAAGGCAGATTCTATTAGTAAAAGTCAGGACGGTCAACACTGGAGTTTAAGGTTTCCAAGATTTAAATGTTTTAGAGGATTCGAAATTAAGGAAAAGTTGTAGATAATTTGATAATTATTAAGAACGTAAAATGTACAAAAATAAAATTTTAATATTTTCTTTAATCTTGTTAATTTTTTCATGTGAAAATACAAGTGATAAAAAGGTATTTGGTCAAATTATTGGTGCAGCAGTAGGAGGATATGTTGGTTCTAAAATCGGTTCTGGAGCAACAAAAGACATTTCTGTTATTTTAGGTGGTGCAGCTGGATATATCTTAGGTGGTAAGATTGTACAAATTTTAAGTAAAAAAGAAAGAGAAGAGTTTAATAACGTGATTGAAAATTCTCTCAACTTTACACCTGATAATGCAAGTGAATCCTGGAAAAGTAATGAGAACCAGAACATTTCTGGCGAAGTAATCCCACTAAATAATTATAAAATGAAAAATAGAGATTGTAGAGATTTTAAAAAGGTAATTAGAAAAAATAATGAAATATTTGAAGAAAATTCCTCAGCATGCAGAAATAAAGACGGAAACTGGGAAATTATTTAATTCTAAATATTTTAATAAAAATTGGGAGTAAAATAAGACTAGTTATCAAAGTATTTGATAATGAAATAAATAATAAAAGGCCCATAGAAGATGTTCCATTATGTGAAGAGAAAAATAATGTGCTAAACGAAAAAATTGTTGTTAAGCCGCTAAATAAAATTGCCAAAGGCGTGTTAGAGGAAAATAATTTTTTAAAATCTCCTAGTTCATCATATCGTTTTATAAAATAAATTGGATAACTTACACCCAAACTAAAAAGCAAGGGTATCGCAATCATATTTGCAAAATTAAAGTTTAATTTTAAAACAATCATGAAAAAGATTGTTAAGATGAATGCACAAACCAATGAACTTACGCAAACTAAAACATAATTTACCTTTCTAAAAATTAAAAATAAAAATAAAATCAAGAAAAAAAGTGAAATTATTAAAGCTTGTTTAAACGAACCGATAACAATTTTTCCTGCATTAAATTGGACTATAGGCATACCGGAAGCTCCTGGAAAAAAAGTCTCTATAGTACTTACAAATTCTTTAAGATCCTCTGGTTTTGATAAGTCTCTACTCGGAAAAATTTCTACACGATATAAACTATTATCAGAGATATATCTGTCACTAAAATTTTCAGGTATTTCACTAGATAAATTGTCTGGAATAGTACCAAGATTTAAGACACCTGATATTAGATCTTCAAATTTCCCAAAAAAGATTTCTTCAATTTCAAGAGATGAAATTTTATCACTTTGAAATAATGAAATATTATCTTTTAATTGTTTTGCACTTAAAGACACGTTACCAAAATCTTCTTGAATATATTTGTCAAGAAGTAAACTTAATCTTGCTATTTGGTCACCCCCGTCTGAAGGTTTCTCAAATTTTTTATTAGATAGTAAGAATTTAAGATAATCCAAATCTTCAGATTCATATTTTTCAAAGATTTTTTCATAAGAAAAATAACCACTCACAATATCATTTTGAAAAATCGGATGATCGTATTTGAAACTTTTTAATTCTTCTTCTGTAAAAATTACGGAAGCAATATAATCCGAAGTAGGATTATTTTCAATTAACTCTTTAGCAAGTTTCACAGATTGCAGCTCTTGATCTTTTAAGTTTAAAGCATCTGAATCAAAAGTTATCTTACTTAAGTTGAAAGACGAATAAAAAACAATAATAAAAAAAATTATTAATATTTTATTTTTATTTTTAATTAAAAGATTTTCATAAAGATTAGAATTCAACTCTATAAAACCAATTTTTTTTTTTTTTAAATAAAGTCCAAGTAAACAAGGTAAAAAAAAAGTGTTTAAGATTAGTCCAACTAACAAACCTATTGCTGAAATGATACCAAGCTCTGACAAACCAACATAATCAGTTGGTATGAAGGATAAAAAACCTACTACAGAAGGAATTGATGCTATAAATAATATTTTCCCAATTGACTCAATTGTTTTTGTTTTTTCTTTAATATTCTCGTGTTTTAAAAAATTCTTTTCTTTGATTCTTGAGCAGATTTGAATTCCATAATCGACAGAAAGACCTATAAAAAGTACAGCAAATGCAACAGAGATTAGATTTAATGAACCAATTACTAATGTTGTAATACCAAGTGTGATAACTAAACCTAAGATAATAGTTAAAACTATCGAAAACAATAAATACAAGTCTTTAAATGCTATCAAAAGTAAAATTGCTACCAATACAAAACTTAGCAAACCAGAAAATGAGGCACCAGAAGAAACTGACGCAACTTCTTCATAGTCAATTAATAACCCCCCAGTATAGTCTACTTGTATGTTAGGACTTTGGTCGGACTTAAAATTAATAAGCGATTCGTAAATAACTTTAAATGAATTTTTTTCGAGAAATTCTTCAGATACCCCAAAAAGAATAAAAAACTCATTTTTTTGAGAGGATAAAATATTTGTCCACTCAACTTTTTGCTTTAATGAAAGAGATTCATTAAAAATTTTAAATATGTCGCCAAAGCTGTCTTTATCTTC
>CACFLF010000029.1 GCA_902567115.1 uncultured Alphaproteobacteria bacterium | reverse complement strand
ATGTAAGATCAACTGGTCTTTTTGAAAATGTGGAATTTAAGCTTGACGAATTGTCAGGAACCAACAAGTCTTCAGTTGATGTTGAAGTTACCGAACGCTCAACTGGTGAATTCTCTGTTGGTGCAGGATTTTCTTCATTAGACGGTGCTCTCGGAAATATAGGTATAAAGGAATCTAATGTTTTTGGTCAAGCTAAAGAATTGGCATTAGAACTTGGTCTTTCGACTCGAAGGTCAAGTATTGATCTTAGTTATACAGATCCTTATTTTTTAGATTCTGACGTTGCAGCTGGTGTAGACATTTTTAATGTAAGAAGAAATAATAAAACATATAGTGGGTATAAAAATAATATAATAGGATTTAAATTAAGAGCAGGTTACGAACTGTTTGATGATTTTAGGCATATTTCCAGTTACAGTTTGAAAAGAGACAAAATTCATGACATAGACAATTCAACTTCTCTTTTTATTAGAGAACAGGAAGGTAAAAGAGTAAGTTCAATAATTGGTCAAGCCTTTCAGTATGACAAACTGAACGATAGGCTGAACCCCTCTGATGGATACAGGGTTAGATTGGATTTAGACTTTCATGGACTAACAGGTGACTCTGAACATTTTTCTAGTGAATTAAAAGTAGCCAATTTCTTTAGAATGTCTGATGGTGGGAGTTTATATTTAGGAACTTTTATCGAGGGTGGTTTCATTGCTTCTATCAAGGAAGTAAAGATTAATGATAGATTTTTTCTGAATGGAGATAGATTAAGAGGTTTTAAAAATTTAGGTATAGGCCCTAGGGACACGTCTACCGGTGATGCTCTGGGTGGAGAAATATACTATCTTGCAAGAAATGAATTAAACTTTCCTCTAGGGTTGCCAGATGATTTGGGATTAAGTGGTTTAGCTTTTATAGATGTTGGTAGTATTTACAACACGAGTTCGTCGGGTGGCTTAGTCAAGGATGAAAATACTTTAAGAGCCTCTGCAGGTGTTGGATTAACGTGGATCTCTCCTTTCGGTCCAGTTAAATTTTTCTTAACAAAAGCTATTTTAAAAGAAAATTATGATAAAAAAGAGATTTTTAGGTTTAGTTTTGGTACAACATATTAAATATAAATTAAGGAGCAATATGAAAAAATATGTAATTTTACTTTGTTTTATCTTTCTTGGTATGAATTTAAATGCTCAAGAAAAAAATGAAACTAAAAAAACAGTAGTTGAAAACACAAATTCAGGTATCGGAGTTGTTGACATGAAAAAAATTCTTGCGCAGTCGAAAGCATATCAAAGTTTAGTTGATCAATTTGAGGATGTTAGAAGAAAGCACAGAAATACATTCACGAAGCAAGAAGATATAATCAGAGACGAAGAAAGTGAACTTCTTAAGCAAAAAAATATTCTTTCAAAAGAAGCTTACGCGGAGAAAGTCAAGGTCTTAGGAAAAAAAATTAACGAACTTAAGGGGAAACAAGCATCAGATGCACAAAAATTTGAAACTGCATTTGAAAAATCTACTGGCAAAATTCAAGGTGCCCTGGTTGACGTTTTGTCTATAATTGCTAATAAGAAACAACTGAATCTAGTACTTGCGAAAAGTCAGGTTATACTTGTAGGAAAAGATATTGATTTAACAGATGACGCTATAAAAGAGTTAAACAAAGTTTTACCTAAAATTTCACTAGACAAATAATATATGGATTGAACCAATTGGTTGATAGAACGTTTTATAAAAATGCTGGACCATTCACTTTAAGCAAGATATCAGAATTCCTAAATTCAAAATATTCCGGTAATAAGGAAAAAATAATTGCTGATATTGCACCGGTTGATGATGCAGACCAAAACGAAATCTGCTTTGTTTCTGATAAATATAAAGATATCTTTAATAAATCAAATGCCGGGGCTTTTATCATTAAAGATAGTAATCAGCTTGTAAATGAAAAAAATATTATTTTTTCTAAGAATCCCCATTTTGATATGGCAAAAGTTGCAACATTATTTTATCCGGATGCAGATTATCCTAAATTTAGTTTCGATGTAAAAGATTGCATCAAAGGCTTAAGTAAATCGGTAAAGTTATCATCCAATGTCTTTATTCATAAGACTGCAAGTATAGGCGATAACTGTGAAATTGGTTGTAATTCAATTATTGGGCCTGGTGTTAAGATAGGTGAAAACTGTTTAATAGGGGATAATGTATCAATTTATTTTTCAATAATTGGAGAAAATGTTAAAATTTATCAAGGTGTAAAAATAGGTAGCGAAGGATTTGGATTCATTATGAATGAAAATTCTTTTAAAAAAATTCCTCAGCTTGGTAGAGTAATTATAGGAAATAATGTTGAAATAGGCGCCAATTCTACTATTGACAGAGGTTCAATTGGTGACACCGAAATAAATGATTATTGTATGATTGATAACATCGTTCATTTAGGACACAATGTAAAGCTAGGTCATAAATGTGTAATAGCAGCAATGACTGGAATTTCTGGAAGTACAATAATTGGAAATAATGTTATGATCGGTGGACAAGTAGGTATAAGTGGACATCTGAAAATTGGTAACAATGTTAAGATTGCTGCCAAAACAGGAATTATGAAAAATATTGATGATAATGAGGTAATTGCTGGCTATCCGTCTGAAAAAATATTTGACTGGCATAGAAATACAATTATTTTAAAAAACTTAAGACAAAATGATAAAAAAAAATGAACTTAATATTGAGGAAATAAAAAAATTAATACCTCATAGATACCCATTTCTTCTGATTGACAAACTGATAGATATAATTCCAAAAGAAAGTGCGGTAGGCGTGAAAAACGTAACGTTTAACGAAAATTTTTTTCAGGGTCATTTTGAATCAATGTCTGTTATGCCTGGTGCACTTATTATTGAATCGATGGCTCAATCTGCTGGTACTTTAGTCATGTATAGTCTAAAAAAAAATCAAGAAAATATTTCAGTATACCTACTAACTGTTGATAAAGCTAAATTTAGAAAGCCGGTATGTCCAGGTGACACTTTATTTCACAGAGTAGTTAAGAAACAAAATGTTAAAAATATCTGGAAATTCAAATGTAGTTCTTTTGTTAATGAAAAATTAGTCGCTGAAGCAGAGGTTTCAGCAATTATCAACTCTGTAATTTAATTCCTTGTAATAATTTGTAATTATTTATTATTTGTGACATCCATCGTATTAATCTATAAAAAATTATGATTCGTAATTCTGTCATTCATAAAGATAGTCAGATTGGCAAGAATGTAAAAATTGGTTCTTTTTGTACTATAGGAGCTAATGTGTCAATAGATGATAATTGCATTGTCCATAATAATGTTGTAATCGATGGAAATGTAAAAATCAAAAATAACGTTGAAATTTTTCCTTTTGTTTCAATTGGATCAATTCCTCAAGATTTAAAATATAGAGGCGAAAATACAAAAATATTTATTGATGAAAATTGCAAAATAAGAGAATTTGTTACTATTAATCTAGGAACAAAAGGAGGGGGAGGAATAACGAAAATTGGAAAAAATTGTTTATTAATGGTCGGAACTCACATTGCCCACGATTGTATAGTTGGGAATGATATAATATTTGCAAACCATTCTACACTTGCTGGGCATGTAATTATTGAAAACAATGTTGTTGTGGGAGCACTTAGTGCAATTCATCAATTTAGTAGGATTGGAGAGGGTGCGATGATTGGTGGGATGTCTGGTGTGACTGCTGATGTCATTCCTTTTTCAACTGTTATGGGTAACAGAGCTAAACTAAGTGGTTTAAATCTTGTTGGATTAAAAAGAAACAATTTTGATAAAAACGAGATAACTGAATTAAGAAAAGTATTTAAATATATTTTTTTCAGCAAAAATAAAACGTTAAATGATAGAATTCTTGAGATTAAAAAAAAAAAATTAAATCTTTATACCGTAGATTCAATTCTCAACTTTCTTGAATCAAAATCTAAACGTTCGTTTACTATGCCATGAATTAAATGAAAAAAATTGTTCTGTTAACTGGAGGAGGGGATCTCCCTATAGAAGTCATTAGAAAATTGATAAACAAGAAAATTACATTTTTTTGTTTGATATTTGAGAAAAATCCAGTTTCAAAAATGATTTTAAAAAAAAATCATAAATTAATAAATTTTGGTAAAGTAATTTCAGAGTTATTGGAACTCAAGAATTCAGGTTTCAATCACGTTGTTTTAGTTGGGAAATTAAAAAGACCGAGTATACGCGATGTAAAACCAGATTTAAACTCTGCTAAGATTATCCCAAAGTTTGTAAAGATTTTGTTAAAAGGTGGTGATAACAATCTTCTAAATTTTTGTATTAATTATTTAAATAATATTGGATTTAATGTTTTAGATCTTCGTAAAATAATTCCTGAAAATTTCTTAAGTTCAGGAAATATTACCAAAATTAATTTATCTAAAAGCATAATAGATGATATTAAAAAGGGAAAAACGATCCTCGATTGTATCTCTAAATTTGATATTGGACAATCACTCGTTATACAATCTGGAAATGTTATTGGAATTGAAGCAGCTCAAGGAACAGATAAGCTTATAAGAGATTCATATAATTATTTAAATAAAAATGAAAAATCAATTTTAGTAAAGCTTGCCAAAGTGAAACAAAATTTAAAGGCAGATTTACCAACAATTGGAGTTAAAACACTCAAGAATTGTTATAAATCTGGTATTTCTGGTATCGCTTATTCAGCAAATAAAACATTATTTATTAATAAACAAGAAATTCTGAAGTATTGTAAACAAAATAATATGTTTTTATATGGTGTATGACTGTGAGAATTGTAATTTTGGCTACAGAGCCTTCAGGTGATTTTTTAGGGGCAAGATTAATCAAAAATCTTAAAAAAAATAAAAAAATAGTAATATCAGGTGTTGGTGGAGAACAAATGAAGGTAGAGGGTTTTCAATCGTGGGTTAAAATTAATCAGTTTAATGCAATTGGAATTTTTGAAGTATTAATAAGAATTTTTAAATTTTTGAAACTTTTCAAATTTATACAAAGAAAAATTATAGATTTTAAACCTGATATCTTAATTACAATTGATTCTCCAAGTTTTAGTTATAGAATTGTCAAGAAACTCCAAAGTTTAAGAAATAAAACCAAATTTATTCACTACGTTGCACCTACTGTTTGGGCATGGAAATCTTATAGAGCTAAGATTTTTTCTAACCTGTATGATCAAATGTTTACTTTATTTGATTTTGAACCAAAATATTTTAGAAAATTTGGTCTTCAAACAGATTTTGTAGGCCATCAAATTTTTTTTGAAAAAAAAGTTATAAAAAAAAAAAAAAAATACATATCATTTTTCCCAGGTTCAAGAACGATTGAGATTAAAAATAATATGAAAAAACTTCAAGAGATAATAATTAAGTCAGAGAAGATCTTTTCTGAATTTGATATATTTATATTAACGCTTAACGACCAAGCTAAATATATAAAAGAAATAATAAAATCCAAAAAAATCAAAATTATTTCTGATTATACCAAAAAACATTTAATAATGAGGCAGACATATTTAGCGGTAGCTGCTTCTGGTTCTGTAACCCTAGAATTGATAAAGTATAAAGTACCAACATTAGTTTTTTATGAAACACATTGGTTGACAAAATCTATACTTAAATTATTTGTAAAAGTTAAATATGCTTCTTTAATAAATATTGTCTATGAAAAGGAAATTATACCTGAATTTTTATTTAACAAGTTTAACCCACAAAATATAATCTCTTCTATGAAAGATTTCATCGAGAACAAAGATCTAAGGATAAATCAAATAAAATATTTTGGGAATTTCCAAAAAAAAATGCTTTTTAATAAGAAGAATCCATCTGCTTTGATTATTAATAAATTAAAAATTTAATTTAATCAACTTGTAAAGGGAACATTTTCTGGATATTTTTTCTGTCATTAATTTTTACAAATTCTCTATTATCTTTTCCGTTGTAAAGTTGCCTTGGTCTACTAATTCTGTTTTCGCTTTCAGTCATTTCTTTCCACTGCGAAATCCATCCAACTGTTCTTGCAACTGCAAAAATTACTGTAAACATAGATTCTGGTAAACCCAAAGCTTTAAGAATTATTCCTGAGTAAAAGTCAACGTTCGGATAAAGCTTTCTTTTAATGAAATATTCATCATTGAGTGCAATTTTTTCAAGTTTGGTAGCAAGTTTAAAAAGAGATATATTAAAATTATCTACCTCGTTTAAGAGGTTATGACAGTATTTTCTTAATACGGTTGCTCTTGGGTCATGATTTTTATAGACCCTATGCCCAAAGCCCATAAGTCTAAAGGGATCGTTTATATCTTTTGCTTTTTTAATATACTTATCAATATTCTCTTCTTTACCAATTGTTTTTAACATACTGATAACTGATTCATTTGCACCACCATGAGCAGGTCCCCACAAAGATGCAACTCCTGCTGCTACGCAAGCGAAAGGGTTTGCCCCAGAGGACCCTGCAATTTTAACCGTGGATGTGGATGCATTTTGCTCATGGTCGGCATGCAAAATTAATAATTTATCTAAAGCATCTATACTTGCTTTAGTGGGTTTGTATTCGCCACATGGTGTTGAAAATAGCATGTGAAGAAAATTTTCACTATATGATAACTCATTTTTAGGATATATGAAAGGCTGTCCTAATGAGTATTTATATGCCATTGCTGCCATTGTAGGAAGCTTCGCAAGAAGGCGACTAACAGCAACCCACTTACCCTTATTAGTCGAGAAGTCATATTTTTTTTCTGGATAAAACGAGGATAATGCCCCTACAATCCCTACCATGACTGCCATTGGATGAGAATCCCTTCTAAACCCGCTGTAAAAACGCAATATCTGTTCATGTAACATTGTGTGATGTGTTAATATATTGATAAATTTTGTTTTATTTTCCTTACTTGGAAGATCACCATTTAGTAAAAGATAGCAAACTTCTGGATAATCTGAATTTTCAGCGAGATCCTCTATTTTATAACCCCTATGTAAAAGAATTCCTTTTTCTCCGTCAATAAATGTGATCTTTGACTCACAACTAGCTGTAGACTTAAAGCCAGGATCGTAGACAAACATACCTGTTTTCTCGTAGAAAGATGAAAGATCAGCAACTGCGGGTCCACAAGACCCATCTTTCACATCAAATTCATAAACCTTTCCGTTTCTATTATCTTTAATTGTTAATGTTTTTTTTGTCATTATTAAAAAATTATCGATTGATTCTTTCAATTGTTTTTTGTAACCCCATGACTTTAATAATTTTTGATAAAGATGGGCCAAATAAACTTCCTGTAATTAGCAATCTAAGCGGTTGTCCAACGGACTTAAAATCTATTTGATGATGCTTAATCACTTCTTTTATTTTATTTTCTATATTTAATTCATTCCATTCAATGAGACTTGAAAACTTATCACAAATTGATGACTTGTATTTTTCAAAATTTTCAAGAATAAGCTTTTCTTCATTAGTAAAATTTTTTTTGACAGAAGTCATTTGTAAAACATTGGAAGCTATTTCGTTTAAAGATGACGATCTATCTTTAAAAATGCTAATAAACTCAATTAACTCTTTTTGATTGAAAAAGTCAATATTTTTTAATTGTGCATAATTATCTTCAAGATAATCAAATATATCTTTATTTTTCATTTTCTTAATATAAAAGTTATTAAGAAAATTTAATTTTTTTTCGTCATACCTAGCTGGTGATTTTCCTAAATTATTAAGATCAAAGTTCTTTTTCAAAAAATCTATAGAAAATATTTCTTGATCGCCGTACGACCAGCCTAAACGAACTAAATAGTTAATAATTGCTTCGGGTAGATACCCTTTTATTTTATAATCAATCAATGAAGTTGAGCTATCCCTCTTAGACATTTTTTGGTTATCTTTGTTATGAATTAATGAAATATGCGCAAAATTGGGTTTATAGTTTAAGAATTCAAATATAATTTTTTGTCTAAAGGAATTGGTTAAATGATCATCACCTCTAATTATATCTGTTATTTTCATTTTGAAGTCATCTACAGCTGATGATAATAAAAAAGTGGGCGTTCCGTCGCTTCTAATTATAATGTAATCATCTATCTCATTTGCACTTACTTCCACACTACCTTGTATTTTATCTCTTATTACCTGATTTTGATTGACAGGGGATTTAATCCTAATACAAAAATCTTTATTTGAAGGAATTTTATTTTGTTTTTCTCTCCACTCACTGAAAAATTTTTTTTTTGAATTGCTAAATTGTTGTATGTATTCTTTATCGTGAAAACATTTATAAGCCAATCCTTTAGCCAATAGCGATTCAGCAATCTGAAGATGCTCATTTTGATTTTTACTCTGATAGATTATATCATCGTCAATTTGAAGTCCTAACCATTCAAGACTTTTTGTTATAGATTTTATTGATTCTTCAGTATTCCTTCTTTTATCGGTATCCTCAATTCTCAGCCTAAATTTACCATTGTTTTTTTTCGCATAGAGGTAATTAAATAGAGCTGTTCTTGCCCCACCAATATGCAGGTTGCCAGTTGGGGAAGGTGCAAATCTGGTAATAACAGTCATTGAAACTTTAATTAAAATTTATTAGAATTTTCTGATTAATCCTACTAATTTTCCTTGTATTCTTACTCTATCTTTTCCGAAAATTCTAGTTTTAAAATTTTTATTTGAAGGTTCGAGAGCTATAGAATTTTTGAATGATCTAAATTTTTTTAATGTAACTTCATTTTCATCAATTAACGCAACAACTATATCACCTGTTTCTGCCAAATTTGTTTTACTTATTACAACAATATCTCCATCGTGGATTCCCTCTTCAATCATAGAATCTCCATTAACTTCTAAGGTAAAATGCTCTTTTTTATTGTTAATTAGATAGTTTGGAACTGATATTTGTTCGAAACTTCCTGTTATTGCTTCTATCGGGTTGCCTGCAGCTATGCGCCCCAAAAAAGGTAGGTTTGTTTTATCAGTATCGATACTACTTTTTCTAAAATCGTTTAATTCTATTGCTCTAGCTTTGTGGGGTGTTTTTCTTATGTAACCTTTGTCTTCAAGACTAGAAAGTAATTTATAGATACCTGATTTTGACTTGATGCTCAAACTATCCTTCATTTCGTCGAATGTAGGGAATAGATCTTTATCTTGATAGTATGATTTGATAAAGTCCAAAAGTTTTTTTTGTTTGATTGTAAGCATAATAAATGTTCTACATGCGTTCTACTAATATGTCAAGAGTTTTTGATTATCGATATCATCAAAGACAAGTATTTTTATTTTTTCATTTGGTCTAATAGATTTAGAATAAGGAGTTCTAATTAAAATACCATTCGATACTTTTAACATGTTAATTAAAGAGCTGTCTTGATTTTTAATAATTTCAAATTTATTATTTCTGATTACAACTCTCTGAAACAAAGTTAAATTTTTATTCTTTTCAATAAAAGATTTTGATTGAAATTCAATAAATTTTAAATTTACAATTTTTTTTCCGTAATAAGAGTTTATGTATATCGGAAGAAAATTTATTAAAGACATAAAACATGAAACTGGATTTCCGGGTAATCCTAAAAAGAACTGATTTTTTCCTAATTTGCCAAACGTTGTTGGTTTTCCAGGTTTGATTGCTACCCTGTCAAATAATATCTTTAATCCAAATTCTTTAAGTGATTCTTTGACTATATCGTACTTTCCTCGAGATATACCTCCACTAGTAATTAATAAATCAAAATTTTTTGATGATTTAAATTTTTTTTTAAATTCAGTTTGGTTATCTTTGGAGAGGTGGATTTTGACAATTTCTCCTCCAAATAATTCAACAAAATGTTTTATAAAAATATTGTTAGTTGAGACAACAAGACCTGGTTTATTTTTTTTGTTTATTAATTCATCGCCGGTACAAATTACTAAAACCTTAGGTCTTTTAATTACTTTTAAATAATTTAACCTCATAGATTTAGCTAAAGCTATTGATCTAATATTAATAACTTCGTTGCAGAAAAGATATTTCTTATTTTTAATTAAGTCTGAAGATATTTTTCTAATGAATGATTCATTTGAAAGTGAATTAATAATCAGATAATTTTCTTTTATTTCAAAGTTTTCTCTTGGAATGACTTGTTTGTTGTTTCCAAATACTGGAGCACCTGTATAAACCAAATTACATTCTCCAATTTTAAATTTTTTCGCTTTTTTATCTCCAGCTTTCGATTCACCAATTATTTTAAGTTTTAAGTTCTTTTCTTTCCTATAAATTATTGCTCCATCCATTGCAGATAAATTATTTTTGGGAAGATTAATTTTAGAATAATAATCTCTTCCAAGAATTCTATTTTGTGAATTTTCAGTTTTGATTGTCTCTAGAGTTTTGGATTTAACAACATTTTCTGAAATCAAATTAAGTGCTTTTGTATATCTTATCATTCTTATATTCACCTGATTTTCCACCACTTTTGTATTTTAATCTAATTTTATTAATAATAATTTCTTT
>CACFLF010000028.1 GCA_902567115.1 uncultured Alphaproteobacteria bacterium | reverse complement strand
TTTATGTTATCTTTTTTTTAATCTTATAATTTTTAAAAATCAAGTTCATTATGATTTAATTATTTTAACCACTGTGCAACTTCTTTCGAAAAATATGAAAAAATTATGTCTGCCCCAGCTCTTTTAATGCACGAAAGACTCTCCAAAACTGAAGGTTTGTAGTCAATAAATTTGTCGTCAGAAGCATTCTTTATCATAACATATTCTCCACTTACTTGATAGGCAGCGATAGGTATAAAACAGTTTTTTTTAATTTCATTAATAATATCTAAATAATAGCCCGCTGGTTTTACCATTACAATATCTGCACCTTCCTCAATATCTTCGAGTGATTCTTTTACTGCTTCTCTGGAATTTCTATAATCAATTTGATAGGAATCTTTTTTTGAATCTCCAAGATTTTCTTTACTTCCTAATGCGTCTCTAAAAGGGGAATAGAAGTTAGAGCAAAACTTTGAGCTATATGAAAGAATATTAACATTGGAGAATTTATTTGTTTCTAAGTTTTCTCTTATAACTTTAATTCTCCCATCCATCATATCACTTGGAGCAATGATTTTACAGCCGGCTGATGCAAGGTTTAAAGACATCTTAACTAAAATTTGAACAGTGATATCGTTATCTATTTCTCCATAAGAGTTTTTAATGCCGTCGTGACCACTTGCCGTATATGGATCTAAAGCTACATCACAGATGATCATCAGATCTGGAAACTCTTTCAAAACTTTTTTCAAAGCTCTAGATATCAGGTTATTTTCATTAAAGCTTTCACTTGCATCATCTGTTTTTTTTTCAACTTCAATCTTTGGAAACAATGCCACTGATTTTATTCCTAATTTTACGATCTCATCTAACTCTTTTAGTAATTCATTTATCGAAAATCTTTTAAATCCAAATTTATTTTTTGAATCCATTTTATCATAATCTTCACGAATAAAGTAAGGCATGACTAAATCGTCGGTTTTAAGAAATGTTTCTGCAACAAGATCTCTTAAATTGCCAGAGCTTCTGAGTCTTCTTCCCCTATGAAAAGGAAAACCTCTACTATCGAATTTTTTCATTCAGACTTTTTTTAATGCCTGATCTAAATCCTCAATAATATCATCAATGTGCTCAATTCCAATTGATAATCTTACATAACCTGGTGTAACACCAGATGATAATTTTTCATCATCTGATAATTGAGAGTGTGTAGTTGATGCAGGGTGAATAGCAAGTGATCTTGCGTCTCCAATATTGGCAACATGATAGAGAAGTTTCAAATTATCTATGAATTTCTTCCCAGCATCTTCTCCATCTTTTAATTCGAAGCCTAGTAAAGATCCAAACCCCCCTGACATATAACTTTCAGCTCTATCTCTATGAATTCCAGACATGAGTTTGGGGTAAATTACTTTTTCAACCTTGCTATGACCATCTAGAAACTCTGCAACTTTTTCAGCGTTTTCACAATGCCTTTGCATTCTTAAAGGTAAGGTTTCTAAACCTTGAATAAAAGTAAAAGCATTAAATGGACTCATTGCTGAACCATAGTCTCTTAGAAGAATAACCCTGGCTCTTAAAATATAAGCTATTGGACCTAGAGGTTTTGCAGCCTCTGACCAAACAGCACCATGATAACTTGGATCAGGTTTGTTAAGCATTGGAAATCTATCAGCAGCAGCTTCCCAATCAAAGTTTCCGCCATCAACTATTAGTCCTCCTATAGATAGGCCGTGTCCACCTATATATTTGGTTGTGGAGTAGACTACAATATTTGCTCCATGACTTAGAGGTTTGCATATATATGGTGCGGCAGTATTATCCATTATCAAAGGAACATTGTGTTTTTTTCCAATTTTTGAAACTTCATTAATAGGAAAAACATTTAGTTTTGGGTTGGGCAAGGTCTCTGCATAAATACATCTTGTTTTGTCGTCAATAGCATTTTCAAATTGTTCAGGTTTTGCAGGATCAACGAATCTGCATTCTATTCCCATTTCTTTTAGTGTATTAGAAAACAGATTCCATGTTCCTCCATACAGATCTGTGGAGCTAACGAAATTATCTCCTGAATGACAGATATTTTGAATTGAAAAAGCTGAAGCAGCTTGACCTGAGCTAACTGCCATGGCAGCAACCCCGCCGTCAAGTTTTGACATTCGTTCTTCTAAGACAGCACATGTAGGGTTCATTATCCTGGTGTAAATATTTCCAAGTTCCTGGAGTGAAAATAATTTAGCAGCATGATCTGTGTTATTAAATTGATAAGATGTAGTCTGATAAATAGGAACGGCAACAGACGTGGTTGATTCATCTCTACGATGACCTGTGTGTAAAACTATTGTTTCTTCTTTCATTTATTTATTTCGTAAAATTTATATACTATATATTAGGCTGTGAATAAAATAACATTAAATAAAAAAAATCCAACCAGAAAACTAGAAATTTTTGATTATTCATTAAAGCTTTCCAAAAAAAATAACGATTTGGTTAAATATAATGGTAAAACTTTGATAAATTTCGCTAGTAACGATTATCTTGGTTTTTCAAAAAATAAAGAAATTTCTAATGAATCGATCTCTTGGATAAAAAAATATGGATCTAGTTTGTCTTCATCTCGTTTAGTTACGGGTAATTTAGATCAGATAGAAATGATTGAAAAACTAATTAGTAAAAATATTAAACACGAAAACTCTATAATAATTGGAAATGGATTTTTATTAAATTCAACACTTATTCCGTGTTTAACTGGTAATTCTTTAGGTGCAAGAAAAAAGTGCGTAATTTTTTCTGATAAACTTAATCATGCAAGTATTAATTATGGATGTTTGATTTCCAGACAAAAGTGTTTTAGATATGATCATCTTGATTTGAATCACCTTGAAAGTCAGTTAAAAAAAACTCCTAATAAAATGAGAAAAATGATTATCTCTGAAACGCTCTTCAGCATGGATGGGGATCTTGCTGATTTAAATGGGTTAAGATATCTTTCAAAAAAATATGCGTGTATACTTTATCTTGATGAAGCTCATTCGTTTGGTTTATACGGTAAAAATGGGTATGGTTTTGCCTCAGATATAAAAAAAAATACAAATGAAATTATTGTAGGTACATTCAGTAAAGCTATAGGAAGTTATGGATCGTTTGTTTCATGCTCAAAAGATTTTTATAAACAAATTGTTAATTCTTGCGGAGGATTAATCTACTCGACTGCATTACCACCTTCAATTCTAGGAGCAATATCAGCTTCATTGAAAAAAATAACAAAAGCATCAAAATTAAGGAAAAAAATTAAAAGAAATTCTGAGTTTCTTTTAGAAAAATTAAAAAGATTAAACTTTGATACAGCAAAATCTAATTCACATATAATACCATTGATCTTAAGAGATCGTTCAAAGTGTGAAAGTCTAAAAAAATATCTATTTAATCACGGATATTTTGTAAAAGAAATAAGTCCCCCAACAGTGCCTTCTGGTTATGATAGAATAAGATTATCTTTGACTGCTAATATGAGTAGGGTCATTATAAAAAATTTTATAAAACATATTTCAAACTTTAAACACTAATGAAATTTAATTTTTATTTTATTCATGGTTGGGGTTTTGATAAAACTTTTTGGAACTCAGTAAAAAAAAAAGTTGAATCTCTTGATATTTGTGAAAACTCAGAATCATTAGATCTTAAATTCTTCTCAAAAACAAAACAAATAAAACTTTTTTTTAAAGGTGATAACAATATTTTTATAGTTCACTCTTATGGTCTTAATTGGTTTTTAAAAAATGATATTCCATGTAAACTATTATTCAACTTTTTTGGAGCGCCAGATTTTGTCAATTTACAAAAAAACCCAAATCTAATTTATAAAAAAATTGGTTATATGCATAAACAATTGTTAGAAAATCCTGCCAAAGTTCTTAAAAACTTCTACAAAACATGCAATGTTGAATATTCTTTTCACGAAGTTATTAATATTGAAACTCTCAGAAATGCATTAATAGAACTCCAACGTGAAAATTTTTCCTCAAAGTTTAATACGTTAAATTTTCCTATTCACACATTTTATTCAACAAATGACAAAGTTTTAAACATTAATGAAGATAGTATAGGTTTTCTAGATAATGATAATCACGATATAAGCTTTTTAAATGAATATGATCATGGGTTTCCAAAGACCAATCCTGAAATATGTTTTAAATTAATTTATAAAGTTCTAGAGAAAATATAGTGGACACATTCAAAAAAAAAGTAAAAGATTCATTTGATCAGAGAGCTGATTGTTATGACAAATATTCCAGCATACAAAAAGAAATATCAAAAAATCTATTAGATTTATTTTTTAATGAACTTAAAGAAAATAAAGAAAGATTTTCTTTATTAGAACTTGGTTGTGGAACAGGATTTTGTAGTAAAAAAATATCTGAAAATGTTAGTTTAACCAGAATTCACTTATTAGATATTTCTAATAAAATGATTAAACAATCAAAAATAAGATTTAAGAATCAAAATGTTTTTTTTTTTAAAAATGACTTTGATTTTTTTGATAACTTTGAAAATTATAATTTAATTGTGTCAAATATGTCACTTCATTGGTCAAAAGATTTTTTAAGGCTTATTAAAAAAATACTCAATTCAATTAGAAAAGATTCTATTTTGCTACTTTCTTTTCCCAACTCAAGAAGTTTTAATAATTTAAAAACTAAACATTATAAATTAATTAATGATTTTCCAAATGAGGAAAAAATGGAAGAACTTTTAAAAAATAGAAAATTTTATTTCACAATGAAAAGGATGATTCATGAGCTAGAATATAGAAATATAATTTTGTTTTTTCAAAGTCTAAAAAAAATAGGAGCGAATGTGAGTAATAATGTATTTAATATTTCAGATCTTTATAGTTTGAGAAGAGATAGAGACAAAGTTAGAGTAAACTTTGATATTAGTTATTTTTTTATAAGGAAAATGAAAGACTAATGTCGAAAGGATATTTTATTTCTGGAACCGACACAGGGGTTGGTAAAACTTTAGTAGCTTCAATTTTAGTAAATAAATTTGATGCAATATATTATAAGCCTATTCAATGTGGTGTTGATAAATTTGGTTATAAAGATTCAGATATAATAACAAAAAACTGTAATAGGAAAACAATACTTTCAGAAACTTATTTTTTTGAAAAAGGATTAAGCCCAAATATTGCTGCTGATTTTGAGAAAAAAAAAATTAGAATGGTTAAATTTAAAAATGTTTTGAATGAAAAGTTAAAAAAAAAAATTTTTATCGAGGGCGCTGGCGGATTAAACGTGCCATTGAATGATAAATTGCTCATGATCGATTTAATAAAATTTTTTAATTTTCCAGTTATCTTAGTCAGTAGGTCGCAATTAGGAACAATAAACCACACACTCTTGTCGATAAATCTTTTAAAACAAAACAAAATAAAATTATGCGGAATTGTTTTTGTTGGAGATAATGAACCTGAAACTTTTAAGACTATTTTAAAGTTTGGAAAAAAAATTTATGGCAAAAAAATTAACATCATTGCCAAGATACCGTTTAGGTCAGTTATTAATAAAAAATCAGTTGAAGATATGAAAACTTTGTTTGGAGTTATATGAAATCAAAAAAACAAATTTTGGCTAAGGATAAAAAATTTCTCTGGCATCCTTTTACACAATCTTCATTTTCTGAAGATCCAATAATTATTAGTTCAGCAAAAGATGAAAAACTTTTCGATATTGAAGGTAAAGAGTATATTGATTTAATTTCTTCGTGGTGGATAAATACACATGGTCATTGCAGAAACGAAATGGTAAATTCTGTTTTTAATCAGTCCAAAAAATTTGAGCAAGTTCTTTTTGCTGGTTTTACTCACCATCCAGCTGTAGAATTGGCATCTCAACTTGTTAATATTTTACCAAAAAACTTGTCTAGAGTCTTCTATTCAGATAATGGTTCAACCTCTGTTGAAATAGCGATGAAGGTTGCAATTCAGTATTGGCATAATTTAGGAAAAAAAAAAACTAAATTTATTGCATTTTCAGGTGGATACCATGGCGATACTTTCGGTGCAATGTCTGTGGGTAAAACAACTGGCTTTTACAAGCCATTTGAGGATATTTTACAAAAAAATTCTTTTATTCCTTTTCCAGAGGAGTGGTGGGGGAATAATCAACTTGAAGAAAGTGAAAGATTAGCTATAAATGCTGCTGTAAAAATTGTTGAAAAAGAGAAAGATAAAATTGCTGCTGTAATTTTAGAGCCACTTGTCCAGGGTGCAGGAGGTATGAAAATTTGTAGAAAAGAGTTTTTGGATAAGTTAGTAAAAATGTTTAAAGATTCAGGAATACTTGTAATATTTGATGAGGTGATGACTGGTTTTGGAAGAACCGGAAAAATGTTTGCAACAGATCATTTAACTATGAAACCAGATATAATTTGTTTGGCAAAATCACTTACTGGAGGATTTATTCCTCTTGCAGCTACAGTTTTTAGTGAGGAAATACATAAAGTTTTTGTGGACACTAATTTTAGTAAAACATTTCTTCATGGGCATTCATTTTCTGCTAATCCTGTTGCATGTGCAGCAGCGCTTAGTTCTCTAAATTTATTTAATGAGGATAAAACTTTTATAAAAATTGAAGAAATCTCTAAAACTCACAATGACTGTTTAAAAAAAATATCAAAACTTCAAAATATTTCAAAAATTCGTAAATTAGGAACTATTGCAGCATTTGATTTTAAAAATATTTCCGATAGCTACGGTTCTTTAGAAAGTCATGAAATGAGAAAGAAATTCCTTGAAAATGGATTGTTGTTGCGTCCACTAGGAAATACAGTTTATTTTATGCCACCTTATTGTATTAAAAAAGAAAATCTAATTAATTCTTATGAAAAATTAATTGAAATTTTGCAGTAATTTTTTTTTCGTTTAAAATTAAAAAAAATGATTGAAAATTTAGATAAAAATATTGAGACATTTCTTAAACCAATTTCTGATTCAATCACTGGCTTTGTTTTTGGAAGTTTCTCTTTTTTTGGAAACCAGATTCCTTTCATCGTTTTATGGCTTGTTTTTGCCAGCCTTTATTTTTCTTTTTATTTTAGATTTGTAAATATTTTCTATTTTAAAAGAGCACTCAACGTAGCATTTGGTAAATACGATGATCCAAGTCATCCAGGAGAAATTACTCATTTTCAATCTTTTACTGCTGCAATGTCTGGAACAATTGGTCTTGGGAATATTGCTGGTGTTGCAGTTGCTATTTCAATAGGTGGACCTGGTGCAATGTTATGGATGATTATAACAGCTTTTTTTGGTATGACTTTGAAGTTCGTGGAAGTCAGTTTAGGCCACAAATACAGAATAATTCACAAAGACGGCACAGTTTCGGGAGGCGCAATTAGATACCTATCAGATGGGATGGGTCAGCTTGGCTATGTAAAATTGGGAAAATTTTTAGCAATATTCTTTGCAATTTGTTGTATAGGTGGTTCTTTTGGCGGAGGAAATATGTTCCAGGCAAATCAAGCTTTTCAACAAATTGTTGAGGCAACTGGATCTGAAAATAGCCCTTTGTTTAATAAAGGTTGGTTAGGTGGTATAGTTTTTGCCTTTATTGTAGGTTTCATAATTATTGGTGGCATTAAATCAATTGGAAAAGTTACTGAAAGACTTGTTCCACTAATGGCGTTAATTTATGTTTTTTCTTGTTTGTATATTATAATTTCCAATTTTGGTTTGATTCCTGAAACAATTTATAAAATATTCTCAAGTGCATTTAACCTTGATGCTTCAGTCGGGGGATTTTTAGGCTCCCTTATTGCTGGAGTAAAAAGAGCAGTTTTTTCAAACGAATCAGGGATCGGATCTGCACCAATTGCATATGCTCCTGCAAAAAGTAATAATCACTTGAATACCGGTTTCATGTCATTGCTGTCTCCAGTTGTAGATACAGTAATTGTGTGTTCAATGACAGCATTAGTAATAGTTATGACAGGTGTTTATGAGGGTAACTCTGGTATACAAGGAGTTGAATTGACCTCGAGAGCATTTGAATCAGTTTTCACTTGGTTCCCGACAATATTGGCTCTAGCAATTACCCTTTTTGCTATATCTACCTTGATAACATGGTCATACTATGGCTTGAGATGTTGGACGTATTTATTTGGAATGAGTTCTTTAAGTAAATATTCTTTCAAAATAATTTTCTTAAGTTTTACAGTAATTGGTACTTCGATGAATCTTGAAAGTGTTATAAATTTCTCTGACTCAATGATTTTTGCTATGTCCATACCAAATATTATTGGATTATACTTTCTATCGTCACAATTGAAATCAGATATATTAAAGTTAAAGGAAAATTAATGTGAAAAGGGTTTTAATTGCTAGTGATCATGCTGGATTCAAGTTAAAAAAAATTTTAATTGAAGAATTACAGGGCGAAATAAAATTTGAGGACCTGGGCCCTTTTTCTGAAAACTCTGTTGATTATCCGGATTATGCTATAAAGCTGTCCAAAAAAATTAATTTCAAAAAAGATATGTTTGGGGTTTTGATTTGTGGTTCAGGAATCGGAATGTCAATGGTTGCAAATAGGTTTAAAAATGTACGCGCAGCACTTTGTATGAATAATGAAATGTCAAGTTTGGCTAGACAACACAACGATGCCAATATTTTAGTTTTAGGTTCAAGGTTGATTTCTGAGCAGGAAGCTATTAAATGTTTATTAGTATTTTTGAAAACAAACTATGAAGGTGGACGTCATCAAGCTAGACTTGATAAATTTAATCTTGTAGAATAAAATAACATGGAGAGAAAATGACAGCACAACTATTTTTTGAAAGCAGCTTAACACAAACTGACCCAGCAGTCTTAGAGGCTATAAAGAACGAATATCACAGACAGAACGATCAAATTGAATTGATTGCTTCCGAGAATATTGTTTCAAAGGCAGTTTTAGAGGCTCAAGGAACAATTCTAACAAATAAATATGCTGAAGGATATTCCGGTAAAAGATATTATGGCGGATGTGAACATGTCGATGTAGTTGAAGACATTTGCATCGAAAGAATTAAAAAGCTATTCAATGCCGGTTTTGCTAACGTTCAAGTTCACTCTGGATCTCAGGCAAATCAAGCAGTTTTTTTAGCATTATTAAAACCTGGTGATACAATAATGGGAATGTCTCTAGCTGCTGGAGGTCATCTAACTCATGGTGCCCCACCAAATGAATCTGGCAAATGGTTTAATGCAATCCAATATGGAGTCAGAAAAGACACAGCCTTAATAGATTATGATGAAGTTGAAAATTTGGCGTTAGAGAATAAACCCAAGTTGATAATTGCAGGAGGATCATCCTATCCCAGAATAATTGATTTCAAAAAATTTAAAGAAATTGCTGACAAGGTTGGAGCACTTTTCCTTGTAGATATGGCTCACTTTGCCGGCCTAGTAGCAACAGGTCTTTATCCTAATCCACTTGAATTTGCAGACGTCGTAACGTCAACAACACATAAAACACTCAGAGGGCCTAGAGGTGGAATAATTCTTACTAATAACGAGGCTCATGCAAAAAAAATTAATTCTGCTGTTTTCCCAGGCCTTCAAGGTGGTCCACTTATGCACGTAATATGTGCTAAGGCGGTTGCTTTTGGGGAAGCACTACAACCAGATTTTAAAAAATATATTGAATCTGTTGTTTCGAATTCTAAAATTTTATCCGAAGTGATGCTAGAAAGAGGTTTAGAAGTAGTTTCAGGTGGTACAGATACACATCTTGTACTAGTAGACTTGAGACCAAAAAAAATAACAGGTAAAGCTGCAGAAAGATCACTTGAGAATGCTGGTATCACTTGCAACAAGAACGGTGTTCCATTTGATCCAGAAAGTCCTTTTGTGACCTCAGGAATTAGATTAGGAACGCCTGCTGGTACCAGTAGAGGTTTCGGAAAAGAAGAATTTCGTGTTGTTGGTAATCTCATCGGAGATGTTCTAGACGGTTTATCCTTAAATCCAGAAGATAATTCAAAGGTTGAAAAGGAAGTGAAATCAAAAGTGAAAGCTTTATGTGAAAAATTTCCAATTTACAGTACTGCCATTTAACATAATTTGCTGTAAAAGAAGTTATTTGCTTTTTACTAGAGATAGGTAAGCTATTTTATGAGATGTCCATTTTGTGGCCACGAAGAAACCCAAGTAAAGGATTCTAGACCAACAGAAGATAATAGCTCTATCAGAAGAAGGAGGCAGTGTCCAGCCTGCGGAGCCAGATTTACTACATTTGAGAGAGTTCAATTAAGGGAATTAATGGTTATAAAAAAAGATAACAACAGGACAGTGTTTGATAGAGAAAAACTAGTAAGATCTATAAATATTTCTTGTAGAAAGCGACCAGTTAACCCCGACAAGATAGAATTAATAACCAATAGTATACAAAGAAGATTGGAAAGTTCAGGTGAAACCGAAATCCCAACAAAAGTAATTGGAGAACTTGTCATGGATGCTCTCAAAGAATTAGATAGAGTAGCTTATTTAAGATTTGCTTCGGTGTATAAGGATTTTCAAGAAACTGACGATTTTAGAAAGTTTATTGATAAAAATTTAAATCTCAAAAACGAATAGGACGTGGATTTAGATATAAAATACATTAAAATTGCTATTTTTCTTTTAAA
>CACFLF010000027.1 GCA_902567115.1 uncultured Alphaproteobacteria bacterium | reverse complement strand
TAAATGTAAATGTTCTCTAAAACAAGTTTCATATACAGAGTTAATTGTAATATCCTCAGTGGGAACAGATTGTGCAATTTCTTTTGACTCTTGATCATAAGAACTTAGGGCTGTGGAAAAATTTTTTAAAACTAAAAGGCCCAGTTGGTGAACTGAATCACTGCTGTAGCTATCAGGAGCTTTTTTTACAGATAATATCCTTCCAGCCACGTTGGATGCATGATCACCGATGCGTTCTAGTATACTTGATATTTTCAGAGAAATAATAATCTGCCTAAGATCATCTGCAAGAGGTTGTCTTTTTGACAACGTAATGGTCGCAAATCCTCTTATTTTTTTTTCTAAAGCATCAATGCCTTTATCATTTTCTATAACTTCTTTAGCTTTTGAAATATTGATTATTTTTATCAAGTCAACTGCTTGGAAGATTTGTTTTTCAACATTCAAACCCATTTTTGTTAAGTTGCTTTTTAGAGAATTTAAATCTTCATCATATGTTGTTACAATATGTTCTTTCATTTTTTAACCTATTTTTCCTGTTATATAATCCTGAGTCTTTTTTTGGCTTGGTGTTGAAAAAATTTGATCTGTGCGCCCTACCTCGATCAAACTACCCATATGAAAAAAAGCAGTTTGCTGTGAGACTCTTGCAGCTTGCTGCATTGAGTGGGTTACGATTACAATAGTAAAGTTTTTAGCTAACTCATCAATAAGTTCTTCAATTATAGCAGTTGCTATTGGATCTAGGGCAGAACACGGTTCGTCCATTAGGATTATTTGTGGACTAATTGCAATGGCTCTGGCTATGCATAGTCGTTGCTGCTGTCCCCCCGATAAAGAGGTTCCTGTGTCATTTAGCCTATCCTTTACCTCTCCATACAAACCAGCTTTTTTCAAGCTATATATAACAAGCTCCTCTAATTCATCATTGCTATTAACAATACCATGAATTTTTGGTCCGTAGGCAACATTGTCAAAAATTGACTTAGGGAATGGATTAGGTTTTTGGAATACCATTCCTATCTTTGCCCTCAGTAAAACCGGGTCGACTTCTGTGGAATATATATCTTCTTCATCAACAATAATTTTTCCTTCTATCCTACAAATATCTATCGTATCGTTCATACGATTTATACATCTAAGAAAAGTAGATTTTCCACAACCACTTGGACCTATTAAGGCTGTGACCTTATTTGTAGGAATTTCAAGGTTGATTTTATCAAGTGCCTTCTTCTGGCCATAGTAAACATTAACATTTTTACTTTTTATTTTAATTTTTTCTGTCATAAAACTTCTCTTAATATTTTACCATTTTTTTTCAAACTTTTGTCTAATAAATACTGCTATGCCGTTCATCAAAATAAGAAAAGAAAGTAAAACCATTACCCCTGCCGCAGTAAGCTCAACAAAACCTCTGGCAGCAGTGCTTTTCCAAAGATAAATTTGAACTGGAAGAACAGTAGAGGAATCTAAAAATGACCCTGGAACATCGACAATAAACGCAACCATTCCTATCATTAATAATGGCGCTGACTCCCCAAGTGCTTGAGACATTCCAATGATGGTTCCTGTCAGAATACCCGGCAAAGAAAGTGGAAGTACATGATGAGTAACTGTCTGAAACTTCGTTGCACCTAAACCAATTGCAGCTTCTCTAATTGACGGTGGTACAGCCTTTAATGAAGCTCTAGTGGCAATAATAATTGTTGGAAGGGTCATAAGAGCTAAAACCATTCCGCCAACAATGGGGGCAGATCTTGGTAAATGCATGACATTGAGAAAAATTGCTAAACCTAATAACCCAAATATTATAGAGGGTACGGCGGCTAAGTTATTGATATTAACCTCAATAAAATCTGTAAATTTATTTTTTGGGGCAAGCTCCTCAAGAAAGACTCCTGCAGCAACGGCAATTGGGAATGATAGAATTAATGTTATAAATAATGTAAAGAATGAGCCTACAAGCGAGCCCCAGATTCCCGCTTGCTCTGGTTCTGTTGAATCTGCCTTTACAAAAAAGTTTTTGTTAAAATTACTTTTGATATTATTTGCTGATCTTATTTCATTCAGCCAATTCAATTCGAGGTCAGAAATCAATCTATCTTCTTCTGCTATCAACTCCATGTCCGGATTTTTATTTATCACATCAATCTTTGATGAAGCTAATAACCATAAAGTGATTTTCTGACCTACTAGTTGTTTGTTTTTTAAAACAAGCTTCATAAGGTTTTCTTCCTCTGAACTAGAGATAAAGTTACTTAATTTACGTAATTCGCCTTTGTCAGAAATTTCTGGAAAAAAGCTATTTAAAGAGTTTTTGATTATTTTTTGAAAATTTGCGAATTTTATATCTTCTTCTTTTTGGTCATTGTTTGTGTAGATTATATCGGGATCAAAATATACTTCTAATTTTATATAAGTACTTAAAAAAGCTTTTTTTCCCTCCATAACAATTGAACTAAGAATAATACACAAAAATGTTACTGCAGTTGCTATCCCTAGCAAACCATAAATCTTGAAACGTGATTCTTGTCTTTTTCTTTTTTTCAGAGAATATTCTATTTTTTTGAGGTTATTCATATCTTTCCCTGTATTTACTTACAATTCTGAGTGCCAATAAATTTAAAAAAAGGGTTGCAACAAAAAGTGTGATTCCCAAGGCAAAAGCAGCAAGTGTTTTTGCACTATCAAACTCTTGGTCGCCAATTAAGAGTGTAACTATTTGGACAGTGACAGTTGTTACAGATTCAAAAGGATTAGCTGTTAAGTTTGCTGCAATTCCTGCAGCCATAACAACTATCATAGTTTCACCTATTGCGCGAGAAACTGCGAGAAGAATTGCTCCAATTATACCTGGTAAAGCAGCTGGAAGTATTATGTTTTTTACTGTTTCTGATTTTGTTGCTCCCATAGCATAAGATCCGTCACGTAAGGACTGTGGTACGGCACTGATAACATCATCTGATAAAGATGAAATAAAAGGAATAATCATTATTCCCATAACACCACCAGCGGCTATTGCACTTTCAGAGGCAATATTAAATCCACTATAGCTTGCTAAATCTTTAAAAAAAGGACCAACGGTAATAGCTGCAAAAAATCCATACACTACAGTAGGTACGCCTGCTAGTATTTCTAAGATTGGTTTAAAAGTTTGTCGAACTTTGGGAGTTGCATATTCTGATAAATACACAGCAGAAAGCAAACCAACTGGAATTGCCACAGACATTGCTATCAGGGTAATCAAAAGAGTTCCTGAAAAAATCGGAATTGCTCCAAAAGCACCTTGACTTGCAACTTGTCCTTCTCTAATTGCTGTTTGAGGGCTCCAAGCTAGACCAAATAAGAAATCAAAAAAAGGTATTTCATCAAAAAATCTTAAAGCTTCAAAAATCAGAGAAAAAACAATTCCTATAGTTGTAATTATTGCGATTGTCGAAGAGAATATTAATAGATTTATATTTGATTTTTCTACTGCCTGCCTTGCTTTAAATGTGGTTGAAATCTTTTTTAATGAAATATAGCTAGAGAGAAAAGCAACAATTAAAATAGAAAAGTATGCAAAGGAATTTGAGTAATTATTTAGGTTTTTAAAATATGTTGCGCTTTCCACGATCAAAGGATTTGTTCCTGGAAAAACTCGCTCGAGATCAACTGCTTTTATGCTATCAATTAGCATTGAGGGATCTCCATCAAAATTTGCTGATAATTGCTCCGGGATGTTTTGTAATAAAATGTATTCGAGAATAAAGGGCTTGCCAACTAACCAGAGTAGAAATAATGATGATGTTGGGAAAATAATTAATAGGAGTGAATATGTTCCGTAATAAGACGGCAGAGAGGGAAGTTTTGATCCTTTTTCTAATTTAGCATTAAGTTTTAAGGCTTTATTAGTTGCGAGCCAGTGAACTGACAGCCCCAACACTACTAAAATAAAGAAAAAGGACCAAAAACCCATAAGGCAAAGTTATAGAGATTTTACTTCTTGTTCAAGACCTTACCATCAAATTTGGCTAAGTTTTTGCCATCTTTTTCAAATTGAGCTCTCTCGCTTTCACCAAGTGGAATAAGCCCTTTTGATACTAAATAACCGTCAGAACCAATCGCTTTTGCAGAGGTAAATTCTCTTACATACTCTTTTATACCAGGTATAACTGATGCATGAGCATTTTTTATGTAGAAAAACAATGATCTTGAGACTGGATATTTACCAGATGAGATAGCCTCAAACTCTGGAAAAACACCATCAACTTTTGCCGCTTTGACTTTGTCTCGATTTTGATCAAGAAAAGAATAACCAAAGACTCCCAATGCGCCAGGGTCAGCAACCAACTTTTCGATAATTAAGTTGTCGTTTTCTCCAGCTTCAACATAGGGACCGTCTTCTCTGACACTTCGGCATTGACTTTTATAAAGTTTTTTGTCTTTTTTCTTCAGTGCTTTTCTTCCAGGAAATTTTTTGCAACCTCTTTCAATAGCTAATTCATTGAAAGCATCACGTGTCCCAGAAGTCGGAGGTGGCCCAATTACAACAATAGGCGCAGCTGGCAATGCTGGGTTTACTTCGTTCCACATTTTGTAAGGGTTAGGTTTTACAGTATTTCCTTCGGGATCCGCAGGAACGTCTTTAGCCAGAGCAAGATAAATATCTTTTAATGATAATTCCAGCATAGGACCAGATTTAGCGTTAGCCATGGCAATACCATCAAAGCCGACTTTTATCTCAGTAATATCAGTTACGCCATTTTTTGAGCATTTTTTAACTTCCTTGGATTTTATTCTTCTAGAAGCATTAGTAATGTCTGGATGTTCGGTTCCTAGGCCTTTGCAGAAAAGCTTAAGACCTCCACCTGAACCTGTAGATTCAATTACAGGGGTTTTAAAACCGCTTGTTTTCCCGAATCTTTCTGCCACTACTGTAGCAAAAGGATAAACTGTGGAAGAACCAACAATTTTGATTTGGTCGCGTGCTATTGATTCAGTGCTAAAAGCAAATGCCAAAGCAACAATAGCAAGTGAAGATTTTTTCATATTTCCTCTCTTTATAGTTAAAGGTTAAAAGCAAACAATAAGAAATTAAGTGCATAGAAATATGACATTTATGTTACACTTTTATGACAATGTACTTTATTGCTAAAGAATTAGAGAGAATTGGAGATCTTTCAAAAGTAATATCAAAAGAAGTTATTTATAATCTTCAAGGTACTCTGAAATAAATGGTAACACAAAGAACAATTCTTGTGGTGGAGGATGATAAATCATTACTACCAATGATTACCTACAATATTGAAAAAAACGGATTTAAGGTAAAATCAGCCACTAACGGTGAAGATGCACTATTGTTAATTAAAGAAGAAATTCCATCATTGGCTATATTTGATTGGATGATTCCTGAACCAAATGGATTAGAGCTTTGTAAAATTCTGCGAAGAAAACAAGAAACCAGTAATTTACCGATTATAATGTTGACTGCCAGAGAGGAAGAGGAAGACAGAATAAGGGGTTTGGAATATGGGGCGGATGATTACATATCAAAACCTTTTAGTCCCGCAGAACTTATTGCAAGAATAAAAGCCCTTATTAGAAGATCAACCTCTTCTCAAAACAACATATTAGAGTTTGAAGACATTAAAATTTTCGATAATGAACATAAAGTATTCAGAGGAAAGACGAGAGTTCATCTTGGACCCACGGAATATAATCTTTTAAAGCATCTTATGGAAAACCCTTGCAGAGTATTTTCAAGAGAACAACTTCTAGATTCTGTTTGGGGACACGGAATTTATGTTGAACGAAGAACTGTTGACACTCACATAAGGAGGCTTAGAAAAGCATTAAATATCGAAGGAAAAAAAAACTTTATAAGGACGATTAGGTCCTCTGGCTACTCTATTGATAAAGATTAGACTTGTGTTAATATTAAAACCAGAGGAGAAGAAAGATTAAGGGAATCTTCAGTGCAAAGAGTAAAATATAAAGACGGCATATCAATAATTGTCACGTTATATAATAAAGAAGAATATATTTTACAAACCTTAAACTCCGCTACAAATCAATTTGAAAAATCCGAAAAATATCAAGTCATCGTTGTAGATGACGGTTCCAAAGACCGTTCATATAAAATTGCAAAGGATTTCCTTAGGAAAAAAAAAATTGATTACAAAATTTTTACTCAAAGAAATACCGGACCAAGTATCGCGACAAATAATGCTCTTAAGTTTGTCAAGTACTCTTATATCAAACTTCTAGATGGCGACGATATACTCGCTCCAGATAGTTTAAAATATATGAAATCACAAATGCAAAAAAAAGATATCGATCTTTTGTATGGTGATTGGGATTGGAGCCCAGATCCTAATAAGTATAATTTCACAAATAATAAGCCTGAATCCTCAGAAATTCAAAATACATTCGAAAAGTTTCTTCTAAATGGTTGGGGTGGTTCGAGCAATCTCATGATAAGAACCGAAACTATTTTAGAAGTTAAGGGCTGCGATGAAACTGTTTTTGTTCAAGATTATTCACTTCCGCTTCGTGTCGCTGGGAATCAATATATTTCAAAAACCTCCAGAAAGTTCAATGTTTTTTCTACTGAGAAAATTATATGTGTTGGACCTTCTTTCATAAAAGAAAGGATAATGAGTAATAATGCTCAAACCCTTTATGACCTCTCAATAGCAACTCTTAATTTTTTAGAAAAGGCAACATTTGTGAATAAAGCATTGAAAAGGAAAGCGCTAAGAAAGATAGTTGCACGGTGTTTATCTTGGAGAAGAAGAGTAAACAAAGAAAAATTTTTTAATAAATTTCTTCTCACATATTGCTTCAGCAAAGTTAACCCAAGGATTAATCCTAAAGTTGTTCGTTATCAGGTATTCAGAACTTGGGTTTCCAATGAAGAAATAAGAAAAATCCAAAAAAAGGATAAATCGAAAGTAAAAATTTTAGTTTATGTTGGATTAGATCTTCTAGGAGATGCTTTGTTAAAACTACCTCTTCTTAAATGTCTTAGACAAATATTTCCTAATGCACAAATAACGTGGTTAGCAGGAAAAGGAAATTCAATTTTTAGAACCGAGCTAAGTTCTATTGCTTCAGGCCTCATAGATAATATTTATGAAGAAGATTTTGGTTCTAATATTCTTGATTTGTTTAAAAAAAATAAATTTGGAACTTATGATATTGTTATAGATACTCAAAAAAGATTTTTAACCACCCTTATCTTACAAAAAATTAAAACTAAAATTTTTGTTTCTTCATGTGCAAATTACTTGTTTTCTGATTTAATTCCAGAAAATCCTGACGAAAAAAATATTAGTCAACACTTGGTAAATCTGTCTGAAGTTCTCAGTCCCTCAAAAGTCAAATTTTCAAATCTTAACAATAAGGTTAATAACAATAAAATTGCTATTTGTCCTGGTGCTTCGGTTATTTGGAAACGATGGGCCTTTGAAAATTTCATTGATATAGCAGAACATTTAATTAGAAGGAATCTTCTTCCAGTCTTCATTTTAGGTCCAAAAGAAACTGATCTAGAGAGAAATTTAATTAGAGAGTTTGGGGGGAAGATAAAAATTTTCAAAAGCAACAACCCAATGGAAACAATTAAAATTGTAAAAAATTGCAAAGCAGGGATAAGTAATGACACAGGATGTGGTCATTTAATTTCCTCAACTGGGACTCCAACCTTAACGCTTTTCGGACCAACTAGTGCTGATAAGTTTGCTCCAATCGGTAATCCTCTTCATGTTTCAATATCTTCTCAAAAGACCTTTAAATCTAAAAATATTAATGCTATTCCTGTTAACTTAGTACTAAGAAAGTTAAAAACAATAATCGATTATTAAAAAGACCAAAATCATAGTATAGTCCATTCTTATGAAATTATCTTGTTCATGAATAAAGTTGCAGAAGTAAATAAATGGATAGGTACCATTCTTGTCTTAAGTGGTATACTTTTGACAAACCTTAATTATTATCCTTTAAATATTTTCTTACATGGTTCAGGTGTAATATTCTGGAGTGTTAGCGGCTACCTATTAAGGGACAAAGCGATTCTCACAAATTTTGGTTTTCAAATACCAATTTTTGCATTTGGAATAATTAACTTTTTTTTAACTAGTTAGCTAGATTACTTAAAGTCTCTTCTGTTAGTCTTGCTCCGTATTGCTGAATGATCAATGACGCAACTTTGCAGCCAAATAAGGCAGAGTTTTTTGGCGACTCGCCTTTTAATAACTTGTATAAAAATCCCGCAGCAAACATATCTCCAGCTCCTGTGGTATCTAATACCGATTCAACTTGGAATGAAGGTATTATTTCAGATCCATGAGAATCAACAACTTCAACACCCTTATCACCCATTGTTTTAAGTAAAATTTCAACTGTCTGTGTTTTTAAAAAATTTAATAAGTTGTCATTACCTAATAATTCTTTAAATTCATGTTCGTTACCTATTAAAATATTTATCTCAGACTTTAACAGTTTTAGAAAATCATCTCTGTACATCTTCACTAGGTTTGGATCAGATAGTGAAAAAACTATTTTAATTTTTTTAACCTTCGCAATTTCGATAGCCTTATAGATTGCCTCTCTTGCGCTTTCTGAACTCCATAAGTAACCTTCAATTAATAAATAATCTATATCATTAAAAAAATCAGATTTTATATCCTCTTTCCCAAGAGTTGTACTCGCTCCTAAGAAAGTTTGCATTGATCGTTCACCGTCTGGCGAAACAAAAACTATACATCTTGCAGTCGGCAAACCTTGAGTGGATTGTTTGCAAAGAAACTTAGTTTTAGTTTTTTCCATATCTGAAATAAATTCGTCGCCAAGCTCATCGTCTCTGACTTTTCCACAGAAAAATGAATTTAATCCTAGAAGTGAGATTCCCACCATTGTATTTGCTACTGACCCGCCGGAATCTTTTTTTATTGGGTTAATTTCTTTTAAAATCTTATCAGATACATTTTGGTCTACCAATGTCATAGCCCCTTTTGTTAAATTTGCACTTGCCAGAAAATCATCTGAAACAGATGACACAATATCTAAAACAGCATTTCCCATTCCTAAAATTTTTTTATTCATAAAATTTTTTCCTTTATAATTTAAATTTAGATAGTATAAAATTTCAAACACATTTCACAGAAATTTAACTTTAAAAAATAAAAAAAATTATTTATATATTACTATGGAAAAAACTTTTCTGGACATAACTGTACTTCCTTACAGAAGCTTATCCAAAAAAGGATTCAGAAACTTAATGTTTATTGTCTCATTAATTTTTTTTCTGGTTGGGGTTTTCTTCTGGTATATAGGAGCATGGCCAGTTTTCGGTTTTTTAGGGTTAGACGTTTTGCTTCTTTACTATGCCTTTAAAATAAACTACAAATCTGGTGAGATCTTTGAAACTGTCAAAATTATTCAACAAAACTTACTCATTACGCGAAATTTTCCATCTGGAAAAAAACAAACCTGGAACCTTGAACCATATTGGACTAAAGTTGAGATATCTAATCCCGCAAGACACCAACATAATTTAATAGTCAAGTCTAAAGACAAGGTCGTTTTACTAGGTTCATTTCTGAATTATAATGATAAAAGGAAACTTCTCACACAAATTGAATCGGCATTACAACTTTTAAATAACAAAATGAGTAAGATCTGAAACATTTAAATTTAACCTTTCAGAGCTACATATCATTAATTTTACTGTCAGCAATTTGGGGAAGTTCATTCCTATTCATTAAAATAAGTATTGTAAGTATTCCTCCTAGCCTTTTGACTTTTTATAGACTTTTTGTTGCTTCACTGTTTCTCATTTGTTTTTGTAAAAAAGGATTTCTTAAAGGTATTTTCGCCAATAATAAAAAACTACTATTTGGCATTGCGATTTTTGGGAATGTTCTTCCCTTTAATTTAATAAGTTTAAGCGAAATTTACGTGGAAAGTATCGTTGCTGCTTCTCTTATAGGCACAATGCCACTTTTTACATATATAATTGCTTATTTTATATCAAAAAATAAAAGTTTAGATTTTATAAGTATTACAGGTTTATTATTCGGTTTTATTGGTATGTTAATTTTTATAAATCCGTTTGGAATCTCACTTGAATCTGTAGCATTTAATTTTTCTTTATTAATAATTTTGTCAGCTTTTTTTTACGGACTATCAGCAAATTTTGTAAAGAAAATACAAGACAACTCTCCAATTGAAATTGCTGCCTTTACGACTATTTTAGCAATGTTATTAGCTTTTCCTATTTTTATTCTTAATTTTATTTCTTTAAACAATTTTGAAAAACAATTATTACTTAATATTTCATTCGAGAGTTTTCTATCAGCTACAGTATTGGGAATTGTATGTACAGGATTTGCAATTTTGATTTTCTTTAATCTTATCAAGATCAAATCAGCTGTTTTTGCGAGTCAAAGTAACTTCCTTATTCCATGCTTTGGGTCTTTGTGGGGATATATTTTTTTGGATGAGAACTTAACTGAAAATATGATTTATGGTCTTCTTTTAATTGTTATTGGAGGATGGGTGACAAATCGTTCTATGTTTGTAAAGAGCAATTAACCTACTTATTCTGATTTAGTTTCTTAAATTCGTCTGGAATATCACCAACATCATATTCTTCATATTCCGTGACGGGTCTTATCTCATTTTCATCTGTTACTTGGTATACGAATTTAACTGCATTTTGAAAATTAAATCTAGCTACATCTAGATTTCGCTCTGCAAAAGAAACTGAGCCCCCAAGCCAAGCATTATCTTCAAGAGCGTTAGTTGCAGCTATTAATAGTTCAGACACTTCAATTAAAGAATTATGAACTTCATTTAATTTAGCTGAATTAGGAATATCGAGCTTTCTTAAATCGTCTGGTCTACCAAAAGACTTTAGATGCCCTTGTATTAATTCTTC
>CACFLF010000026.1 GCA_902567115.1 uncultured Alphaproteobacteria bacterium | reverse complement strand
GAACTTAAAAAAGATTTAAAATGGTTTGAATGTTTTGACAACGCATCCGCAGAAGATAAAATTTATATAAGATTATTGTTATCTTATAAAGAAAAATTAAGTGAAGAGGCACGAATCAAAGTTTCAACTATTCATGCAGCAAAAGGAGGTGAATGTGAAAATGTAATTTTAGTATTAGACAATGCTAAAAAAATAAGAGAGGCCACTACCAAAAGCATAATAAAGCGTGACGAAGAGCATAGAGTATGGTATGTAGGTTGCACTAGAGCAAAAAGAAATTTATATTTAATGAGAGCAAAAATAGAACGAAAGGGTTATCAGTTATGACACATAAAGATATATTTGAAGAAGCATTTCCTCAGTTTACTCAGGTCGGTGGGAATCACTACACAAAATTTAAAATTCAACCATACGAATTTATTTCAAAAAATAATCTCTCATTCTTTCAAGGCAACGTTGTGAAATACGTTTGTCGTTACCAACGTAAGGGAGGAGCGGAAGATCTTAAAAAAATCGTACACTATTGTCAATTAGAAATGTTAAAAATGAAAGATGCAAAAAAATAATATTTTAATTTTGCACGCAGAATGGTTGAAAGAAAATGTATCACAAAAAGCAGCTCAAGAATGTTTACAACAAGCCGAAGATGATAAGCGTTCAGAAAAATCTTACAAATTAAAAAAGGATCGACATGAAGATACCACTATTCGAAGCACAGACAGAATGGAATGAACCAGAAGAATATCCAGATTTACGAAAGTATGATGAGATTGCAATCGACTTGGAAACAAGAGATCCTGATTTAAAATCAAAAGGATCAGGATCCGTAATTGGTAATGGTGAAGTTGTAGGTATTGCTGTTGCTGTGCCCGGAAGAAAATTTTATTTTCCAATTGCTCATGGAGCAGGGCCAAACATGGATAAGAAAAAAACATTAAATTGGTTTCAAGATGTATTAGATAGCGATGCTATTAAAATATTTCACAATGCAATGTATGATGTGTGTTGGATTAAATCTATGGGTCTTGGTATTAACGGACAGATAGTAGACACAATGATCGCAGCGTCTTTGATTGATGAAAACAGATATAGGTTTGACTTAAATAGTTTGTCTTGGGATTATTTAGGTCATGGTAAAAACGAAAATGCACTTAATGAAGAAGCAAAGTCTAGGGGTTTAGATCCAAAAGCAGATATGTGGCAGCTACCTGCAATGTATGTTGGATCTTATGCAGAGAAAGATGCTGAACTTACTTTAGAACTTTGGCAAATATTTAAAAAAGAATTAATACATCAAGATATCGAATCTATTTTTCAATTGGAGACTGATTTATTTCCTTGCCTTGTTGATATGAAATTTTTAGGTGTAAGAGTAGACGTTGAAAGAGCTCATAAATTGAAGCAACAATTAACATTACAAGAAAAAGAACTCCTGCACCAAATAAAAAAAGAAACAGGAGTAGAGGTTCAATTAATGGCTGCAAGAAGTGTTGCCAAAGTTTTTGATAAACTTGGCTTAACTTACGAAAGAACTGCAAAATCACAAGCACCTTCTTTTACTAAAAATTTTATTTCGAACCATGAACATCCTGTTGTTAGAATGATAGCCAAAGCTAGAGAAGTTAACAAAGCACATACCACATTTATAGATACCATAGTTAAGCACGAGCATAAAGGTAGGATTCACGCTGACATAAATCAAATAAGGTCAGATCAAGGTGGAACGGTGACCGGTAGATTTAGTTATTCTAACCCTAATTTACAGCAACTTCCTGCTAGGAATAAGGATCTTGGACCTATGATTAGGTCTATATTTATACCCGAGGAGGGCCATACATGGGGTTGTTTTGACTATTCTCAGCAAGAGCCTAGGTTGGTAGTGCATTATGCTGCTTTACATAAATTTCCCTCTGTAAACGATGTCATAGATAATTATGAAAATGATACCTCAACAGACTTCCATCAGGTGGTGGCTGATATGGCAAAGATACCTAGATCACAAGCCAAGGTTATAAATCTAGGATTATTTTATGGTATGGGTAAAGCAAAATTACAAGCCGAGTTAGGTGTATCAAAAGATAAAGCTACAGAATTGTTCGAGCAATACCACGCTAAAGTTCCCTTTGTTAAGCAGCTTATGAATAGTGCTTCCAATCGCGCCCAGGAGCGTGGACAAATTCGAACTCTACTGGGGCGATTGTGTAGGTTTCATTTATGGGAACCAAATCAATTCGGTATGCATAAAGCATTGCCTCATGAAGAAGCATTACAGGAACACGGACCAGGGATTAGAAGAGCATATACTTACAAATCTTTAAATAAATTAATACAAGGATCCGCTGCGGATATGACAAAAAAAGCAATGTTAGATTTATATAAGGAAGGTATAGTAGCCCATATACAAATTCATGACGAACTTTGTGTAAGTGTTGAAGACGAAACTCACGCAAAAAAAATAGTTGATGTTATGGAAAACGCGGTTACTTTAGAAGTCCCCAATAAAGTTGACTACGAAAAAGGTGAAACCTGGGGAGATATTAATGGATAATTATGGCTTATTTAAATGCAAACATCCCCGTTATAGAGTGTTATGTCAGAGGCAACTATCTAAGAGATCAAAAAGATTCACACGATAAATATTTTGAAGTAGGAGTATTTGGTTTTAGTTCTATACCAAACAGAGTACCTCTGTTTCATTTCTTAATGGAAGATGGTGGCCTATGGTGGAGAGCACCTATTACTGCATTCTGCACTAAACCTGGAGTAAAAGAGCTCCCTCTTGATGAAGTAGTTATGTGGGATAGTTTTAGTTACAATGTAAGTGTCACAACTTTTTATGAGTTAGCTGGTGCTACGATGCAATACACATCAAGACGTAAAGTAAAACGTAAAGGTAAGTATCTTTTTACAATTGATTGGTGTGCAGGTGATTTTAATGAGTTAAATTTTGGTTATGCAGAAAAACCAGACCAACATAAATGTGGCCATGTTCTTGAATTAGAAGATGGAAACTTTGCAATACAGCCTAATAATAGGCTTAAAATGTTTGATGCGTCTATGGGAGTTGACCCAAACAAAAACTTGATTAACAGACTTGTAACAAGTAAGATATACTCCGTAGAAAATTCAGCGAAATGGATTACCGACGAACATGAAGAAGGTAGTTATGATTATAAGCTGAAAAATTTAGACGAAGATAAGGATTAAGGAGGAGTTATGGATCAATTAAAAAATATTATAGCAATAATATGGTCTTTTATTGGGGATCAATTACGTTTGTTATATAACGTAGTGATGAACCCGAGTCTATTTCATCCAAAAGACCTGTTAAACTGGCAGTTTGGAATTTTTACACTCGCCATTATATTGATAATTATAGGATTATTTTAAAATGAAAAAAATATTAAAAGATATTTGGCATCATATGTGTTGGCCATTTAGAAAAATTAAAAATCTATACACAGCTAAGAAACAATAAAAGTGTTAAATAATGAACTTAGTAGATCTGTTAAAGAAAAATATAGTAATGGTGCCTATCGTGGCCTCAGTTTTAGTGGGGACATTTACAGGTGTCCGTTATGTTGTTAATCTTACAGATACTATTAATGCTTCAGAACAAAACATTATAAATCTAGAACGAGATTTAAAAGTAGCTGAGAAAAAAATTACAGAACTAAATACAAGACTATCATCTGCTGAAGCAACATGGCAGATGGCAGAAAATTTATATAGACAATTAGCAGATCAAGTCAGAGAACACGACTATGACATTAAGGATTTAAACAGGTAGTTATGCATGGAGATAGCCAGGATGAATTATTATTTTACAGGGATTCTTATTTTAATGCTAACAGCTCTGGCTTTTTGTGCAACTCCAGCGTATCCTAGGAATGAGTATCTTAACGACGGTACTAATACTTGTAGCACTGGATCTTTTGATGTCTCCGTGGAACAAAGAAATTCCGATTATAATTACAGGCACAACAGCCCTTCTTCTAATTATGACAACTTTAGTGATGATCAATCAATAAGGTTTACTTGGAGAAAGTATTTAGGTTCAGCATGCACAAAAGAATTTAGAGAAATACAAACAGAAAATGTGCAATTAAAACAACAATTAGAGTTGATGAAAATGTGTGGAAAAGTCAACAATAATCCTACAATTGCTCGTAATCCTAACTTCGCATTGCTAGTATCGAAGTGTTCTGGTATAATAATCCCTGAAAACAAGAAGCCCGAAGGCAGTCATTGGGATGATCTAAAAGATCAATACAAGAAAGATAATCCTGATATTAAATTAATGGGCGATAAAATTATAGAATGAAGATAAGTGAAAACACATCTGTAAGCATGCCCATCAGAAATATGGTGATGATAATCGCTGGCGTTGTGGCTGGCGTAATCGCATACACAGAATTGACTGGTAGGCTGACCTCACTTGAAACATCACGTGAGTTATTTGAAGCTGACCTTCTCAAGAAAAGTGAACAGCTGCCCACGGACCAGGAACAATTTATGTTATTAGAAGCATTGTTTAGCGACGTAGAAAAATTACAAAAAAATCAAGAACAGAACATGACTAACAAAGTCAACATAGAATTTACTCAAAAACAACTAGAAAAATTATTAACTGACGTAGAAGAATTAAAAGATAAAGTAAGACAAAACGGGAGTCATCAATGACAGAAGTGGTGGTAGCTTTACTTATGTTGGTTAACGGAGAGATAAAGGAAGCACGTATACAGCCCGGGTATAAAGAATGTTTGGCAGGGGCTCGTGTTGCTAAACGTGGTTTAAAAATTAATAGTAATATTAAATATTCTTGCATAAAATCTATGGCAGAATTAGAGGAGAATATTGATGGATCGAAAAGCATTAAGAAACTTATCTTACCTAAATAAGTTTGCACAAAACCTAAGAGACGCAAGGTTTTATCAGCGTAGAAAAAATAGTAAAAAAGTGTATAACAGAAAAAAAATTAAAGATGAATCTTTCACGAAACTTTAGCCTCCAGGAATTAATTAAAAGCGATACGGCCATCCGTATGGATATTGATAACAATCCTAATGCAGATCAAATAGAAAAACTAAAAGCATTATGTGAAAATATTCTTCAGCCAGTACGTGATCACTTCGGTAGAGTTAAAATTACATCAGGATTTAGATCAGAAAAATTATGTCTAGCTATTGGTAGTTCTGTAAATTCACAGCACGCCAGGGCCGAGGCCGCAGACTTCGAATGTATTGGAGTTGACAACGCTGAATTAGCGGATTGGATATATAAGAATCTTGAACCAGATCAATTGATACTCGAGTTCTACAAACCAGGAGAACCTAACTCGGGGTGGATACATTGCTCCTGGATACCTGAAGGTAGACGTGCACAGTTCTTGCATGCTTTTAAATCGGAAGGTAAAACTAAATACAAACCAGTAATAGGAAAAGCAAAAGACATAGTATGAAAAAATTAAGTTTTAATTTTCAAAACATAGATACAGTTCAAGGTTATTGTCATCAGTGTGATGAAGAATCTATATTAGTTGCAATTGTTACAGAGTTTTATAGATGTACAAATTGTGGTGCAGATACCAAGCAGCACATAAATGGTAAGATAAGATACATACAACTTACTGATGCGGATAAAGAATGGCTAAGAAAGAATGGCGAAAAAAGATAAAATAATTAATTACGAATATTTTCATTGGGGTCCTTTTTTATATAAAACAACTTTAGGATCAGAAGAATTGAAAGCTATAAATAAACTTTGTAATAAAAAAAATTCAAACGACAATAGAAAAAATTTAGCAGGTTTAATAAGACACGAATATAAAATTAAACCATCAGATTTATTTAAAACAATAGGTCCTTATTTTCATAGTTATGCCAAAGCATATACAGAAACAAGAAAAACTTTTTTAGCCAATAAGATTGAGTTAGTTGCTTCATGGGTAAATTACATGACTAAGTTTGAATTTAATCCTGTACATAGTCATGATGGAGATTTATCTTTTGTTATATATACTCAAGTTCCTGAAGAATTAAAAAAAGAAATTAATAAAACAGTATCTAATGGAGAATACCCTGGGGCTATTAATTTTATTTATGATCTAAACAATTCTAAAATGTTATTGAATCAACATACGTTTATACCAGTTGTAGGAGACTTTTTTATTTTTCCTGCAAATCTTCATCACTTTGTAAATCCTTTTAAATGTGATGGCGAAAGAATATCTGTTTCAGGTAATTTAAAATTTATTAATACATAATGGCAAGAAAATTTAAAGCATTCGTCGAAAGACCAAAACCTAAAAAACGACCACGTCGTCACAAGAAAAATTTAAATAAAAATGAAAAACGTAGTTTTAAAAAATATAACCGACAAGGCCGACGAGATAGCTAGAAAGTATAACAAAACCAAAGATCCTAAATACAAAGAGGAGTGGTATAATTTAATTAGATCTGCTGTACCGGTCGACAATAAAACTTCACGTGATAGTAGTATTTATTTACCTCTTCAGGTCCCAAAAGAACAATTTTTTTAGCAGCTGCCTCGTACCCCACCATTAAACAATCATACATATTATCAAATGTAGAGGATGCTTGAAAAGGTTTTAAGCATTCTCCTGATACACCAGAACATAATATTAATGTTAAAATAAATTTCATTTGACCCCTTGACAGTAATTAGATTATTTTATAGGATAACCGAATAACAAGGAAAGGATATAACATATGACTGATTTTAACAAGTATCAAAACATCTCAGTAAAGAGAGAAACTTATAGTAAAATCGACAAAATTAGAAAAGTAATAGTACCTGATGATCCAAACGTATCTCGAGCACAGGTAGTAACTATTCTAGTAAACAAAGAAGCCAAACGTTTAAATGGCAAACTTAAATAACTAACCATGAAAGGAAAAAGTATGAAATATACGTTAGTAAAAGTAGTGAACTTTACATTCTCTAAAACGAGGTCGGTTCACGTAGTCAAAGAAGCAGACTCTATGGAGGAGGCGATGAAATATAAATTAGGTGCAGAGATGTTAGAATCAAAAGATTCTAATAATACATTTGAAATTTTAATAAATGTGGATAATGCATTTGATTACATTAATAAAGCAGTCGTGCCTACGAACGAAGTTAAAGAGGCATCGTGACGGAGTTAACGCAAGCACATTTTGAGGTTATAGATAAAAACAAAGCTGAAGGTTTTCATAAAGAAAATACTAAAAAACTTTTAGATGCTCGAGAGATCTATAACCGAACAAAAGGCTTGCAAGATATTTCGGAACACGAGTTAAAAAAATTTAATGAGTTAATGAAATATAAATTATGATGAGCGAAGAAGATATAAAGAACCATCATAAACAAATCGAAGAACTAAAAAATAAAAAATCAAAGGGCCCCGCTGAAGATCGGGGCCCACTAGATTTAACCAAACGTATCGAAGTATTAGAATTTAGAAACGAAAAGCTACATAAGTATAACGAGAAACTAATTGAAGAAGTTAGAACATTAAGGAGCAAATTAAATGATAAAGGGTGATAGCGGAGACTATAATTTATTAGCCAAATGGGTTGGAGAGATGAACCCAAAAGAATTTTATTTAACATTAGAGATAGGAGTTAGAGAAGGCTACGGTTCCTATGTTATTATGGACACATTAAAGAAATTAAATAGAGATCATTTTCATATAGGTGTAGATCCTTACGGAGACATTACTTACCAGCACGTTGATCCTCGAGAGGGAATGGTCCCAAGGTGGACAGACTTTGATGGTAATGTGTTATACAATGAAGACGGATCGTTTAAGACTCCAACGTACCCTAACTCTATGAAACAAACTTTCCTAAGTGCTTTTAAACATCACGAAAATTTTATGTTATGTCAGCTAGATGATTATGAATTTTTTAATTCTTTTGGTCATGGCGTTCCTGTGTATCGTAAAGGCCAAAAAGTATTTATGACCACGTATGATTTTGTCCACTTTGATGGGCCTCATACCACGAAAGCTGTTTTAAGTGAGGCTTTATTTTTTGCAGTTAGATCTAACCCAGGCACACGATTTGTATTCGATGATGTAGATACCTATGACTTTAAATTAATTCAAGACGCTTTATCTTATTACGACTTTTATTTAATAGGAAGCGGTGAACAAAAAAAGTGTTTAGAAAAAGCTAGTGGTTATAAAAAACAGTAATGGCCTACAAAGATCCTAACGACGAGCGAAGAATACAAAAGGATTTTGAATACATGAACTCGGAACGCGGATATGTGGGTCGAGCAATTAGCGGTAAACTTAAACCAAGCTACGGTAAATATGGAGGACACAAACCAGATAAGTCTATGGATAAAAGAGAATTCTGGAGATTGTACATGAATCATATAATTAAGATGAAAGAAAAATTTCCAGGATCTACAGGACGACTTTGTATTTATTGTGAAAGACCTTTCACTTTTAAGGCAAGACGTGGGACCAGAGGTAAAGGATACCAGGGTAGACAAGGACAAATAAAAACTAACTTTAGTATTGATCGATACGACCCAAGAATTACGTATAAGGTAAACAATATTGTCTTTTGTTGTGTAGATTGTAATGAAAAAAAGAAAAATAGTAACCCAGATGATTGGCTAAATTTTATAAGAATAGGTAAGGAGTTATATAAAACATGATTAAAATAAATAAAAAATTTTATTATCCGAGTTCGACTCGAAAAATTATAGATGGTAAAAGACATTACTTGGTTGGTGAAGAGAAGCTGCCGTCGGTAACTTCTATTTTATCTGCGTGTCAGAGCGAAGAAAAGCGAGCGTCATTGGAGGCGTGGAAAAATAGAGTGGGGGAGAAAGAAGCAACACGGATCAAGGATAACGCTGCATCGAGAGGGACTCTTATGCATACGATTCTTGAAGGATATATGCTAGACAAACCTATCGTGAATCTAACTCCTGAAGGTGTATTGGCCGGAAAGATGGCACAACAGATCGTGGACCAGGGATTGAAAGACAAACTAGAGGAGTTATGGGCCAGTGAGGCCGTAGTTTTTTATCCTGATATGTATGCCGGGGCAACAGATGGTGTAGGAATTTACGAGGGCAAAGAGGCCATAATAGATTTCAAACAAACTAATAAGCCGAAACGAAAAGAATGGATCGAGGATTATTTTTTACAATTGGCTGCATATGCAATTGCTCACAACCAGATCTATCAAACTAATATAAACTTTGGAATTATTCTAATGTGCAGTAAGGATAATTACTACCAGGAATTTCGCGTAGAAGGCGAAGAATTCAAACATTATGCGAACGAATGGTGGAAAAAAGTGGATCAATATTACAAACAAAAGGTTGACAAAGATAAATAATATCCTATATTAACCTATATAACGAAAGGATGAATATGAAACTAACAAACTGTAATGACTGCGAAGGCAAAGGCTACTATACTGACGTTATAAGTAGCGGTTTATCTGACCCAAAGGACCCTTATCATGAGCCACATATTGAGAGATGTGATACATGTAAGGTATTTAATAACGACGTAGAAGCAAAGGAGTATCATGAAAAAAATGAAATATAAACAAGAGTATCTAAAACTAAAAGAACAATTAGCTGCGGAAACAAAAGAAAAAGAAAGATATGAAAGTTATTGGCATACAGAAAAAGACATAACTACATATCAAGAAGAAAAAATTTCTAAATTAGAGAATGATATTAAACTTATGAAAACCTCTAGATTAGAATTAGAGGTAGGTCTTTTACGAAAAATTGTATCTCTTCATGAGAGAGAACCTAAGAAGACTATAATTGATTCAGGGATCAGTGGACAGTTTGCTACTCCTAATGGAGCAACGACCTCTAGTACAACCACAATAATATAGTGAGTGTATTATGAAAAATATGCTTGATATACTAGAAACATTTACTGATGAAGAGTGGGCTAAAGCTAAAAAAGAAATGACTAGAAGAATTCCTAGTATGAGAATCGATAAAATGTCGATGGAGGAGTTTAAACTACTGACTAAATTTTTAGCAGGCCCTAACTTTGATGACATAAACAAAAGCAAAAGGATACACTGATGATAAATGAGAACATGGCGGCAAAATCAGACAAAACGGACAAATCGGTAAAAACGGCAAAATCGGCAAAACCAGTAAAAATAGACTTAAAAGGGGTTGTCTTTTGTAAGGCCAAAGGTTGCATGAATGGTTTGTACAAAAACGAAAGCAGTAGTTTGAGAGGATATTGTCAGGATTGTGGTTGAAATGCAACAATGTGTTGCAAATAAGTCACAATGAAGGCAGGTATTTACCTATAGACTTTTTTTGCCAGAAAAATTTTTTTGTTTTTTAATTTACAAATCGTGGTTACAATGGTTACAATGACATTCAATCGACTATTATTAGCAAATACCAACGGTTCTAGGCCATAATTTTGTAACAAATCTTGGTTACAATGTGGTTACAGTGGTTACAATCCAGTAAAATCAACGCTTTTAGCAAACCCGTACGCGCGCATAAGAAAATGTTTTTGAAAAAAATGTGTCCTAGAGAAAAAAACTATAGGTGCTATAAGTAGATATGCGTAGAAATAAGAAATCCAAGTTTAAACACGTCGTGATCGGTTCGAAGAAGTATTATTTTTATCGCCTCGAGTGGATCGATATAACGGGGGACGCAGGCCATGCATCAATAGAAGAATTTGATAAATTCGAATGCAGCAAAATGATAACGCATGCATACATTTACAAACGAAATAAAAAATTCGTTTGGACATTTGCATCATATGAAGATAAAGACGTTTCATTTTCAGACCGTAATATATTTCCTGTGGGATGTATTGTTAAATTAGAGAAGATTACTCTGTAGATTCCTCAACCACTTCTGCGTTACCATCAATGATAGGTTTGAAATTTTTCAAAGCTTTTTCTAACATTTTATCTAACTCAGATTCTTCAAGATTATCCAAGTCTTTATGCAGATGTAGGTTGGTATTATTTTGATAGCCGCCGGCTTTACCTCTAGCAACTTCAGCGTTGATAGCAGCGCTCCAGGCTTTTGATTCTCTTGCTTCATCTCTTAATTGGCCTAGTTCTCCTAAATGTGACTCCATACTGATATCGTATTTTTTTAGTTTTTCACTTCTTAACCTGCCTATGTACTGACTAACTAGAGGGTACATTGATGGGTTTTGAAGCTTACTGGCAGAAACATAGGCAGAATTAGGATCATAACCCGCTTCGATAGCACAGTCGGTAGCAGTCTTCCTACCTTCATTTGCTACTACTAAATTAGCGAACTTAATTTGTTTTTCTGTAAGTCTTTTTGGTAAACCCATAACTTGCAATATAAATTATTTTTGGTATATGTTCAAGTGATGGTAACAGGAAAGCTATTAAGGAAAGTCTTAGATAAATTCTTACAGTCACCCGTAGTGCAGGAAGCCAGAGTGCAGATCTGCATGCCCAATGGCGAGATGTTTGATATTAAGGATATTAAATTAATGGAAAACAAATTACTTGGCGTCCGGGAATCTCATAGATTAGTGATGACAGTTTATAAATCTAAGTGGAACATGGGTGAAGTCATAAAAAAAATTGATTAGCCAGAGAGCAACGGACTTAGCCTAAAAAATGATTAAAGGTGAGACTAAATTCTGGCATGAAATTAAGACGTTCAACACTAAAAATAATTGCGAATTATC
>CACFLF010000025.1 GCA_902567115.1 uncultured Alphaproteobacteria bacterium | reverse complement strand
ATCTGTCTTAATATATGAATAGCTAAATCTAAAGTTTTTTTTTACTCATTTATATGCCTCTTTAATGATTTGAGTTATTTTTTTCATTATTTCTTCAATTTTAAAATCCTTTGGTGTGAAAACCTCTTTTACGCCAAAAGACTTTAATTTTCTTTCATCAGAGGGAGGAATAATTCCTCCTACAATTACAGGTATTCTTGAAAAGTTATTCTTTTTTAAAAGATTCATGATAACTTTTACTAGATGAACATGTGATCCAGAGAGTATTGATAAACCAATTATGTGAACACCTTCTTCAATTGCAGCAACTACGAGTTGCTCGGGTGTTGATCTTATTCCATCATAAACAACTTCCAAACCAATATCTCTTGCTCTAACTGCTATTTGTTCAGCACCATTAGAGTGCCCGTCTAAACCAGGTTTGCCGACCAGCATCTTAGGTCGTCTTTTAAGTTTGGTGGTTATTTTGTTAATTTCCTTTTGAATTTTGTATATATCGGAGTCGTCCGATCTGGCTTTCGAGATATGAGACGAAACTATTCCTGTTGGAGCTCTGTATTCTCCAAACACTTCTCTCATAACATTTGACCATTCTCCAGTTGTTACGCCTTGATGAGCGCAATCTATGGAAACTTTCATAATATTTCCACCCTCAGTAGCAATTTCCTTCAATTTTTTAAGACACAAGACAACTTTTTTATTATTTCTTTTTTCTTTCCAATTTTTCACATTACTGATTTGAGTCTTCTCAGCTTCATCATTAACTTTCATAAATCCACCATCTTTTTCATTTACTAAAGGTGAACTTTCTCCTTCTGAAAAACAATTCACACCGACAACTTTTTGTTCGCCCTGTTCTATATTCTTCTGTCTATTTGTTTGCGATTCAACAAGTTGACTTTTCAAATAACCATTTTCAATTGCTGGAATCAATCCTCCAATTTTATCAATTTTTGATAATTGATCGTGAGCGGATTTTTTCAAAAGTTTAATTTTTTCTTTTAATACTTTTGAACCTTCAAAAATATCTGAAAATTCTAATAAGTCTGTTTCATATGCCATAATTTGCTGTAGTCGAAGACTCCATTGTTGATCCCATGGTCTAGGAAGACCAAGAGCTTCATTCCACGCAGGAAGTTGAACCGCTCTTGCTCTTGAATTTTTAGCAATTACGACCGGAAGCATTTGAATTAAAATTCTATAAACATTATTCTCGGGTTGTAATTCAGTTAACCCAAGCGAGTTAACTTGCATACCATACCTAAATCTTCTGTATTTTGCGTCTGAAATCTTAAACCTTTTGGAACATATTTCATCCCAAAGTTCAGTGAAAGATGCCATTTTTGCAGTTTCAGTAACGAATCGCATTCCTGAGTTAACAAAAAAACTTATTCTTCCTACAATCTTTTCAAAAAGAGGTTTCTTAATTTTTTCAGAATTATGTAAATATTCTAGAACTCCGATTGCAGTAGCCAAAGCAAAGGAGAGTTCCTGCTCGGGTGTTGCTCCTGCTTCTTGAAGGTGATACGAACAGATATTGATGGGGTTCCATTTAGGTATTTCACTGGTTGTGTATTTAATAATATCAGTGGTTAACTTTAAACTAGGTTCAGGAGGAAAAATGTAAGTACCTCTTGAAAGATATTCTTTTGTAATATCATTTTGTGTGGTGCCAGCAAGAAGCTTCTTGTCAACCCCTTGTTTCTCAGCTGTAGCAATATATAAAGCTAGTAACCAAGGAGCTGGAGCATTAATAGTCATCGAAGTGTTCATTTTTTCCAAGGGAATTTTGTTAAAAAGCGTTTGCATATTTCCAATGTGGCTGATTGGAACTCCTACTTTACCAACCTCACCTTTTGAGAGAATATGATCAGAATCATATCCGGTTTGTGTGGGTAAGTCGAAAGCAACAGATAAACCTGTTTGACCTTTTTTTAAATTTTCTCTATAAAGTCTATTAGAGGCTTCAGCTGATGAGTGACCAGCATAAGTTCTTATCATCCATGGCTTATCTTTAACTTTATTCATTTTTTACTTAAATAATACTATTTTTAACAGCTAACAAGAAATTTCATTTATTTTTTAATTTTTAGTGGTATAAATCATTTTAGAGTATCATAGGAACAGTTATGACTGCAAAGAAAATTTATGAGATTGGAGAAATTCCAAGCCTGGGCGAGGTACCCGAAGAAATGTATGCATGGGTTATAAGAGAGGATAGATTAGGTTTTCCAGAGGACGCTATGCAAATTGAGAAGATGCCAGTTCAAAAACCTGGTAAAGACGAAGTTCTTGTGATGGTTATGGCAGTTGGAATAAACTACAACAATGTTTGGGCATCCCAAGGTATTCCAATATCAGTTATCGGAAAAGATACAGGATATCATATCGGAGGTTCAGACGCATCTGGTATTGTTTGGGCAATCGGTGAAAATGTGAAAAGATGGAAAGTTGGTGACGAGGTTATTATTCATTGTAATAGAGACGATGGGGACGACGAAGAATGTAATGGTGGAGAACCAATGTATTCAAAATCTCAGAGGATATGGGGGTACGAAACTAATGATGGTTCTTTTGCACAATTTACAACAGTTCAGTCAAGACAACTACTAAAAAAACCTGAGCATCTGTCATGGGAAGAAAGCGGTTGTTACACTCTAACATTAGCAACCTCTTTCAGGATGCTTTTTGGGCACCCACCTCATGCTCTAAAGCCTGGAATGAATGTTTTGGTTTGGGGAGCCTCTGGAGGAATTGGAAGTATGGCGGTCCAGATATGTAAGGCGGTCGGTGCAAATGCAATAGGCATCATTTCAGATGATGAGAAAATCCCATTTGTTAGAGAACTTGGTGCAGTTGGAGTGCTGAACAGAAAAAATTATAATTGTTTTGGACAACTTCCAGATGTCAAAGATCAATCTGAATATTCTAATTTCATAAAACATTGCAGAGTTTTAGGAAAAGACATTTGGGAAATCACCGGAAAAAAAGATGTAGATATAGTTTTTGAACATCCAGGAGAATCAACCTTTCCAGTTTCCTGTTATTTGGTAAAGACCGGAGGAATGGTTGTGATTTGTGCTGGAACATCAGGGTATAACTTAACAATGGATGCGCGTTATGTTTGGATGAGACAAAAAAGAATTCAAGGAAGTCATTTTGCAAACTTGTTTCAAGCCAAACAAGCAAATGATATGATGATAAACAAGTTAATTAAACCTTTAATGTCTGAGTGTTTCAAATGGAGCGAAATACCGGTGGCTCACACGAAGATGATGAACAATAAACATCTTCCTGGCAATATGGCAGCTTTAGTTCAAGCAAAAAAGACTGGAATGAAAAGCTTTAATGAATTATAAATATACTTGAATAAGAAATAATAATCATTAAATATAGAGATTATGGATAGCTCAGTTAACATAAATTCAGAAATCATTAGTTTTAAAAAATATCTTTTGTCTAATACCGTTATATTCGAGGATATTCTCAATAAACTTGAAATAATTTCATGTAAATCAAGGGAAGCATTTAAAACCGCTTTAACCAAAGATAATAGAATCGACAACCAGTTATTAGAATTAAACCAATCTAAAACACACGGTTTTGCATGGTTTGACACATATAGAATAGGGCTAAGAGAAACTCTTAATTGGTTTATCCGCCTTAATGACGACGACAAATCTTCAGAAATTGACGCTGCTGTAACACTGTTCGCCTTCGCTGAATATTTAACACAAATGAAGAACGGTATAATGATGAGTCAATCAGAAATGGTTAGACCGTCTGATCTTCATCTAGATGAAACAGATTTTGAATTTATGAATGACGAATCAGTGAAAGACTTAATTGACATTGGCCTTTCTGATAAGATCAAAACTGTAATTGTCGATTCACTTGATAAAGACATTCATCCTAGTTTAGGGCTCAACGATGAAACCCTTGATATGATCCAAGATCAATTTAAAAAATTTACAGAGGAAGAAATTATACCCCATGCCAATGAATGGCACTTGAAGGATGCTTTGATCCCAGATGATGTTCTTAAAAAAATGGCGGAGCTAGGAGTATTCAGCATCGCAATACCCGAAAGTTATGGTGGTTTAGGAATGGGTAAAGTTGCAATGTGTGTCGTAACTGAAGAACTTTCGAGAGGTTTTTTAGCTGCCGGATCTTTAGGCACTCGCGCAGAGATTGCAGGTGAATTGATAAGACTTGGTGGTACAGAAGAACAGAAAAAAAAATATTTACCTGAAATTGCCTCAGGAAATATTTTGACAACCGCAGTCTTTACTGAACCAAACACAGGATCAGATTTAGGTAGTCTTTCAACCAGAGCTCAACCTCAAGGTGATGATTACATCATAAACGGTAACAAAACTTGGATAACACACGGTGCGAGGTCAGATTTAATGACAGTCCTTGCTAGAACTGACATGAACCAGAAAGGCTATAAAGGTCTTAGCATGTTTTTGGTGGAAAAACCAAGAGGGAATTGTGAAAAACCCTTTCCTATGGAAGGAATGACAGGAAGTGAAATTGAAGTTCTAGGCTACAGAGGAATGAAAGAATATGAGATAGCTCTTGAAGATATAAAAGTAAGCAAGAAAAATCTCTTAGGTGAACAAGAAGGTAATGGATTCAAACAACTTATGGAAACTTTTGAATCTGCTAGAATTCAAACAGCTGCAAGAGCTGTAGGTGTTGCACAAAACGCCCTTGAGTTGGGTCTGCAATACGCGAAAGATAGAAGTCAATTCGGCAAACAAATACTCAAATTTCCGAGAATATTCAATAAGCTAGCTTGGATGGCTATGGAAACAACTGTTGCTCGACAAATAACTTTATTTTCTGCCAGAGAAAAAGACAATGATGTTAGATGCGATATTGAGGCAGGTATGGCGAAACTACTTGCTGCGAGAGTTGCATGGAGCAACGCCGACAGCGCTCTCCAAATTCACGGTGGAAACGGCTATGCACTTGAGTATCCAATTAGTAGAGTTTTATGTGATTCAAGAATTCTTAATATTTTTGAAGGGGCTGCTGAAATTCAGGCTCAAATTGTTGTAAAAGGTCTTTTAGCCAGATAATGGAATCCTTCCTAAACTTCATAATCGTAATATGTTTAATCACCACATTTCTCGTACTATTGATCGGACTATTTCATACAGCTAGATCCAACGAAGAAAATAATAAGATTAATTTATTCATGAGGTACAGAGTAGCGATACAATTTGTGACACTTACAATTTTAACGGTCGCCCTTTTCCTGAAATCTTAGGAGACAAATTGGTTAAGCTTGATAAAATTTATACTCGAGGAGGGGATAAAGGTTTAACAAGTCTAGGTGATGGTTCAAGGGTTGAGAAAAGCAATATAAGAATTAAAGCATACGGTGATATAGATGAGGCAAACTCATCAATAGGGATATGCGTATTCTTATCCAACAGAAAATTAAAAAAAATACTACTTGAGATTCAAAATCATCTTTTTGATATTGGGGCCGACTTGTGTTTTCCTGAAAATTCAAAAAGACATGTCACAATATCAAGTGACAAAATTAATTTTCTTGAAAATGAAATTGACCAAATGAATAAGGAATTAGATAAATTGCAGTCATTTATTCTCCCTGGTGGAAGTCAACTTTCGTCATTTCTTCATTTATCAAGATCTAATGTCAGAAGAGCAGAAAGATCAATTATAGAATTAAATGATAAAGAAAAAGTAAGTACCGATATAATTAAATATGTAAATAGACTTTCCGATTTTCTTTTTGTAGCTGCCAGGTTTGAGAATAAAAAAGATGGTGATATACTTTGGATTCCAAATAAAAAATAATTAAGGAAAAGGTTATGAAAGCATTAGTTTGTGTAAAAAGAGTTATCGATTACAATGTTAGAATAAGAGTAAAATCTGATAAATCAGGAGTAGAAACTGACAATGTCAAGATGTCTATGAATCCATTCGATGAGATCGCAGTAGAGGAAGCAGTTAGAATGAAGGAGAAAAGTCAAATTCAAGAAATAGTTATACTATCAATAGGAACTGACAAATCTCAAGAAACAATTAGATCCGGACTTGCAATGGGTGGCGACAGGGGTATTTTAGTAAAAACAGATAAAGAACAACTAGAACCTCTTACTGTAGGAAAAATAATTAAAGCCGTTTCTGACAAAGAGAAGCCAGATCTCGTAATATTAGGTAAACAAGCCATAGACGATGATTGCAATCAAACAGGTCAAATCGTAGCCACTTTATTAGAAATTCCGCAAGCAACCTTTGCTTCAGAATTAAAAAAGAATGATGACAACACTCTTGACGTTACAAGAGAGGTTGATGGTGGACTAGAAACTGTAAAAGTTAATATTCCTTGTGTTGTAACAACAGATTTACGTTTAAATGAACCTAGATATGCGTCTTTACCTAATATTATGAAAGCTAAACAAAAAAAAATTGATGTTCTTGAAATTGGAAGCTTCGGTATAGATATTAAAGATAGACTGCAAATTTTGGAGGTAAATGAACCTCCGGAGAGAAAACCAGGTATCAAGGTTGATGACGTAGAAGCACTTGTAAATAAACTTAAAAATGAGGCAAAAGTATTATGAAAGTTTTAGTAATAATTGAACATGATAATGAAACTGTAAAACAATCGAGTTTCTCAACTATAACTGCTGCTAAAGAAATAAGCGATTCAGTTGAGGCAATAGTTCTTGGTCAAGGTCTGGATTCAGTAATTGATGAATTAAAAAAATCTGACCATCTTAAAAAAATTTACAAGATAGACAATGAGTTATTTAAAAATCCATTGGCTGAAAATTTATCCAATGCAATTCAAAAGTTCGCTGAAGGTTCTGATTACACACACATACTTTCCCCTTCGAGCACATTTGGAAAAAATATGTCTCCAAAACTGTCAGCTCTTATGGATGTTCAACAGATCTCTGATATTACTAAAATTATTAGCGATGATACTTTTGAGAGACCAATTTATGCAGGTAATGCTGTTGCAAAAGTAAAGTCGACTGATCAGATAAAAATCATCACTGTTCGATCTACATGTTTTGAACCATGTGCTTTAAACTCAAGTGTTGACGTCGAAAGCTTAACAGTAAACCTCGATAAAAATAACTCAGTTAGTTTTGTAAGTTATGATAAATCTAAATCAGATCGCCCAGAATTAACAAGTGCTAAAATAGTGATTTCAGGCGGAAGAGGTATGCAAAATGGAGAAAACTTTAGACTTTTAGAGGGTATAGCAGACAAACTAGGTGCTGCCATGGGTGCAAGTAGAGCGGCTGTCGATGCTGGTTTTGTTCCTAATGATTGGCAAGTTGGTCAAACAGGAAAAATAGTGGCGCCAGATCTGTACATAGCTGTTGGAATTTCTGGGGCAATCCAACATATTGCTGGAATAAAAGATTCAAAATTTATAGCTTGTATTAACAAGGACGAGGAAGCTCCAATTTTTAACTTTTCTGATTATGGTCTAGTTGGGGATCTTTTTGAACTTCTACCAAAATTAGAGGAGAAGTTATAATAATTTTTCAAGTTCGCTGAGAAGCTCTTTGTTTAACCAATCAATGTAACCTTCTACCCTTGACAGTTCATATGGCCCCTTCGTGATAATCAAAGTGGTTGGCATTACTTTAACTCCCAGTTCTTTAGTTAAATTAAGCTTTTTATCAATATATGTTTGAAAATTTTTTAACTCGTTGTTTTTTAAGAATTTAGGTACAACTTTTGCGGGATTTGCATCAACTGAAACAAAAATAATTTCAATGTCCCTTTCAAATCTTTTTCTTAAATTCAATAGATCTGGGATTTCCTTGATACATGGTGGACACCACGTAGCCCAAAAGTTGACTAAAATTAGTTTTTTTTTAATAAATTTGTCAGCAACTTCAACCTTTTTACCATCTAAGGTTTCTAAATCAAAAAAATTAATTTTTTTAGCTGGATTGTGTAATAATAGTTGATTGTTCTCATATGAATAAGATAAATTTGAGATAACTAAAGATATAATAAAAATTAAATACTTCATGTGCACATTATAACATAGATGAAAAAAACGACAAATTTAGTTTGGGGCGGAAGATTCGAGTACGATTCTTCGGATATTTTAAAAAGAATTAATAATTCAATTAGTTTTGATTATAACTTGGCTTATCAGGATATAAAATTAAATAAACAATACGCTAAATCATTATTTAAAGCAAAGATACTAAGTGCGAATGAGTTGAAAAACATTAATGTTGCATTGGATGATATACACCTAGAAGTAAAAAAAAAAAAATTTAAGTTTTCCGATGATTATGAAGATATTCATATGAATATTGAAATGGCACTTAGAAAAAGAGTAGGAAGATTGGCAGGAAAACTTCATACTGGAAAATCGAGAAACGATCAAGTTGCCACTGATGTCAAGTTATGGACAAAAGAAAAAATTAAAAATGTGATAGATAAGATAAAAAAAATTCAAAAAACAATTATTAAAAAATCTGAGTCTAATCTTAATGTCATAATGCCAGGTTTTACACATTCTCAAAACGCTCAACCCATCTTATACGCACACTATCTATTATCTTTTTTTGAAATGTTTGAGAGAGACAAAAAACGAGCAAAACAGCTATTGGAAAACATTGATGAGTGTCCTCTTGGATCTGGAGCATTGGCGGGTACAAACTTTTATGAAATTGATAGGAAAGTCCTCGCTAAAAACTTAGGCTTTAAAAAACCGACTGAAAATTCTTTAGATAGTGTTTCCGATAGAGATTTTGTGATAGAGTTCTTATGTTTGTTATCAATTTTAAGTATGCATTTTTCAAGGATATCAGAAGACTTCATAATGTGGTCAGGAAGTGCCTACGAGTTTTTAAAGTTTCCAGATAACCTGTGTACAGGATCCTCAATTATGCCACAAAAAAAAAACCCAGATGCAGCCGAACTTGTTAGATCAAAATGTGGGAGAATATATTCATCCCTATTAAATTTGCTTATTATACAAAAAGGGCTACCGAGTGGCTACAGTAAGGACCTTCAAGAAGATAAGGAACCATTATTTGACGCCTTCAGAACTATTGACTTACTACTAGACATTGTTAATGAAATGATAGATTCAGTAAAAATAAATAAGATTAAAATGTATGATCTCTCAAAAAAGGGTTACATGACTGCTACAGATCTTGCTGATTGGATTGTGAAAAAAACAAACTACACTTTTAGAGAAGCTCACAATATAACAGGTAAGATTGTGTTGATGGCGGAAAAGAAAAAAAAAGAATTAAGTGAGTTATCGTTGCAAGAATTTAAACTTGTAGAGCCTAAAATAAGCAAAGACATATTTAACTATGTATCTCTAGAAAACTCCGTTTCGAGTAAAAATTCTTACGGTGGAACGAATATTAACCAAGTTTTAAAAGCAATAAAAAGAGCCAAAAAAAAAATCTAATGCGGAACAAAGCTTTTATTATATTAACAATTTTTTTCTGTTTAACATCTTTTATGTCTTGTGGTAAAAAGTCTAGTCTAGATAGATATCCTGGAAGTGATTATCCAAAAAACTATCCAAAAAATGATTAAAGTTTCAGAATACAACAAATTTCTTTCCTACAATAAAAATAAACTTTTTTTGGAGGATATTCCTTTAGAAAATTTGGGGGAAAAATTTGACACACCATTATTTTGTTATTCAGTTTCACAAATTGAGCACAATTTTGTGGAATTACAAAAAGCTTTTAAGAAAGTTAAACCGCTTATTTGTTATGCTCTAAAGGCAAATTTCAATAGCTATATTATTAAAATTTTGTCAAGCCTTGGATGTGGGATAGATGTTGTTTCTAATGGTGAATTACAAAAATCTTTAAAAAATGGGGTTGATAATCAAAAAATTGTTTTTTCCGGTGTAGGAAAAACCAATAAAGAAATTGAAATAGCTATAAAAGAAAATATTAAACAAATTAATGTTGAGAGTATTGAAGAATTAGATGAAATTGCAATCATATGCAAAAGGTTAAATAGAACAATAAATATATGCTTGAGAGTAAACCCAGATGTGGACGCAAAGACTCATGAAAAAATATCAACTGGTCGCTCTGAAGATAAATTTGGTATATCAGATAAAAAAGTCTTCGAGATTTTTAAAAAGTACAAAAGCAATAAATTTATTAAAATCACAGGTTTATCGATGCACATTGGTTCTCAGATTATATTACTAGAACCATTTTATAAAGCATTCAAAAAAATTAAATTGCAAATATTAAAACTTAAGAGAGAGGGTTTTGACGTATGTTCGTTAGATTTAGGAGGTGGTGTTGGTATAAAATACAACGACCGGAATAAAATTTTAGATATTAAATCATATGCCCAAGTGATAGATGAATTATTTTCAGATTTAGATCTAGAAATAATAATTGAGCCAGGGAGATATTTAGTGGGATCTTCCGGAATAATCTTGTCTAGAGTAATAAGAACAAAATCAGGCGATAATAAAGATTTTGTAATTATAGATGCAGGTATGGATAATCTTATTAGACCAGCTTTGTATGGAGCAGAACATAAAATTATTCCAGTAAAAAAAAAAAAGCAAATAAATCTGAAAAGTTACGATATTGTGGGGCCCATATGTGAGACAAGCGACGTTTTTATTAAAAAAATGAGAATTCATAGATTGAACTCAGACGATTTAGTTGTAATATGCTCGACTGGAGCATATAGTTCTTGTATGGCTTCAAATTATAATTTGAGAAAGCCAGCTAAAGAAGTATTTATTAAAAAAAAGAAATTTATTCTTTCAAACAATTAATAATGAACGAAATTTTTTTCTTAGATAACATCTCAATTTTTTCTAAAAAAAAGAAAATAGAAAATATAAACCTGAAAATCTGCCGTGGAGACTTTTTTGTGATTAAAGGATCGAACTCAACAGGTAAATCTCTATTACTCAAATTATTTTATTTAAAGTTACTTCCTTCAAAAGGTTCTTTCTTTTTAAATGGAAAGAAAATTACAGAAGAGTCAAAAAAAAAGATTATTGAAAATAGAAAAAAAATGGGAGTGATTCTTCAAAACGATTATCTAATACCTTTTTTTTCAGTTTATCAGAACATTGAACTCGCCAGTCAAATTCAAAACTTAAAAACAAGCTTTGTTCAGAGAATGAATGAGATTTCAGAGTGGTTGGACTTAGATGACATCAAAAACGAAAAAATTATGAATTTATCTAATAGTCAGAAACAAAAGGTAGTAATTGCAAGAGCTTTGATTAATAATCCAAACATTATAATTGCAGACCAACCTGAAACTTTCTTAGATGAAGTATCTAAGAGAAAAATTTTCTACTTGTTGGAGTCTTTATGTAAATTAGGATCAACTATTATAATTACTTCAAGTAAAGAACTGCATATAAGAACCTCTCACAAAATCTTGGAATTGAATTAATAATTCATGATATATTTTCAAGAAATTATAAAAAAGACTCTTCTTAAACAAGAAGAAAAATTTTTTCACGGTATTTCATTTATTATTATAAGTTTAATAACAATACATATAGCTGTTTATTTTAATTTTTATAAGTTTTCAAGTAATTGGCTAGAGTTAGAATCCAAAAAAACTACATTTATAATTAGTAATTCGGTTGATGAAAAAAAAATACCACTTGATGTTACAGAAAGAATTACAAACTATCTCTCAGCAAAGTCAGAGAAGATTGAATTTTATGTAATCGAAAATAACCTAATTAAAGAAAGTTTGGGCTTGACAAACCTTTCCGATATGTCCGGATTAAGCTTACCATTCATTTTTCAAATTGTTACAGATGATAAATTTATTTTAGATGAAGTATATACGTCTGTGATAAGTATTTCAGAAAATAGATTAATAGAAAAGTACTCTCATCAAGATCAGCTTTTTGAAATTTCATCTTTTGTGAATAGAATTAAACTTATAATATTTATGATGTTTCTTGTAATAATTACTTTGTTTGCCTTTTTAGTAATGAATATTGTAAAGGCTGCTCTCATTAGCAATTATAAGTTTTTAGAGATGTTGCAGATTATGGGTGCCAGTAGTTTTGACTTATCCAAAAATATTTCACAGAGCATTATTAAAAAACTAGTTCCAAGTTCCATTCTTAGTACAATATTTGTTTATTTATTAAGTACTCTATTAATGAAATTATTTGGTGTAAATTTTGATTTTTTTAATTCTTCATTTTTTGTAGAAATAAATGTAACGACGTTCATTATACTGATACTATTTATTGTGACATTTTTAATTGTTTTATTATTTTTTTTAATGTCTTATTTGTTTTATTTTTTTGAGAAAAGATTTTTTGATAAATTTTAGAAAGATTTTAATTTTCTTTGTTTCAATCAATATTGTTACTTTGATTTGGTGGCTGATTTTAATCTTTAATACGTTTCCTAAGAAATATTATTTTACTGATTCAGTATCAAGTAAATATAACTCAGCAATAATTGTATTAACAGGTGGAAAAGGAAGAATTCAAAAAGGAATTGATTTATACAAAAATAATCATGGAAGTTTTTTATTTATTTCGGGTGTATTTCACGAGTCCGAGTTGGAAATCAAACATCAGATCGAAAGACAAGTATTTAACCATAACTGTTGTGTGGTTTACGACAAAAACGCTACAAGCACATTTGAGAACGCTTTTGAAGTAAAAAATTGGTTGTTTGAGAATCCAGAAATTGATCATCTGATTTTGGTAAGCTCGTATTACCACCTTCCTAGAAGTTATGTGATATTTAACAATATTGTTGAAAAAAAAAAAATTTTTCTTTCCCCTGCAGAAGATAAAATTAAACTGAATAGTACCCTTTTTTTCCACATTAAGCTGATATTTCTAGAATACTTTAAAGTCATTTACACTATAGTTTCTTTAATATGAGATTTTTAAGAAGCTTTACCTTTTATATTTTTTTTTATACAGGGACAATTTTTTATTTCTTATTTTTCTCACCTGTCCGGTTCTTTACTAGAAACTTTGTTGTAATACTTTCTACTTTCTGGACAAAATCGGTAATAAAACTCTCAAAATTAATTCTCGGAATCAAATATGAAATAGAAGGTTACGAAAATATCCCTAAATCCGGTTCTTTTGTTGTAGCAAGCAACCATCAATCAGCATGGGAAACTTTTTTTCTTGGTTCTCTTTTTCCAGGTTCAATTTTTGTACTCAAATATGAATTAAAGAAAATTCCAATATTTTCTCAGTATTTCAAAAAGCTTGGATTTATTTTTGTGAAAAGAGATAAAGCATTTGATTCACTAAAGATTCTTCTAAAATCTGTTAAAAAATTAATTTCAAAAAATAATTGTATTTTTGTCATTTTTCCAGAGGGAACAAGAATAAAGCCTGGAGAGAGAATAAAATTAAATTCAGGTGTTTTTGCTATTCATAAATTTGCCAATTTACCAATTCTCCCAATCAAACTTAACTCTGGTAAATTTTGGATTAATAAAAAGTTTAATAAAAGGGAAGGTAAAATTATAGTAAAAATCCTCCCCCTTATAAATAAAGAAGATAATAAAAAAAAAGTAATGAC
>CACFLF010000024.1 GCA_902567115.1 uncultured Alphaproteobacteria bacterium | reverse complement strand
TGAAAAGACATAATTTTTCAGGAAATAGAGCAACTCACGGTGTATCGATATCTCATAGGTCACACGGATCAACAGGTCAATGTCAAGATCCTGGAAAAGTTTTTAAAGGAAAGAAAATGGCTGGGCGACTTGGCAACAAAAAAGTTACAATACAAAATTTAAAAATTTTAAACATTGATACCGTAAATAATCTCATTATCCTAAAAGGTGCAGTTCCCGGTCACAAAGGTTCAATAATAAAAATAGTCGATGCGGTTAAAAAAAATCAAAAGATTTCTTTAAATGAAGACGTTGATCAAAATATTGATGAAGATACTTTGCCTCAAGAATCCAAAGATACTAAAACGAATACGTCCGAAAATGTAACAGAAAACAAATCAAATGTATCTAAAAACGTTGAGGCTTCAAGCCAAGAAAACTTTGAAAATGAAAATATTCAAAAAGAAGTAGGAAAAGCTGATGTAAAAGAAGTGGAACAAAATAATCAATTAACTTCTGATCAAAAGCAAACAGAAAAATCATAAAAATTAATGAGATGAAAGAAAAAATAAATACATTAGATAATAAAACACTAAAAGAAATCGATCTAGATAGGTCAATTTTTTCAATTGAAATCAAAGATGAAATTATTTATCGAATGGTTAGGTATCAACTTTCTAAAAGAAGAAGTGGTAACCACAAAACTAAAGGTATTTCCGAAATTTCTGGAACTACAAAAAAACCTTTTAAGCAAAAAGGAACTGGTAGCGCAAGACAAGGGAGCAAAAGGTCACCTCAAATGAGAGGTGGCGCTGTTATCTTTGGTCCGCAAGTTAGATCGCATGCACATAAACTTCCAAAAAAAATTAAAAAACTAGCTCTTAAAATGGTTCTATCTAAAAAGGTAAAAGATGGTAAATTTAAAATAATCGATGAGTTAAAAATGTCGAAACCAAAGACCAGCCTTTTTAAAAATAAGCTTTCAAATCTAAAAATTGATTCAGCACTATTTGTTGAAAACAAAGACATTGACAAAAACTTTTTACTAGCAGCTAAAAATGTTCCAAAAATAGATATTTTGCCTTTAGTAGGATTAAACGTTTACGATATCTTGAGGAGAGACTATTTAATTTTTTCATCAAGTGCAGTCACTGGTATTCACGAGAGGTTCATAAAATGAAGAAAATTTCAACTCAGAAGTTGTATGAAGTTATAAGAAACCCCTTGGTCTCGGAAAAATCCACTTATGTTTCACAATTTAATTACTATGTTTTTAAAGTTTCTAATAAATCAACCAAACCTCAAATTAAACAAGCAGTTGAAAAGTTATTTGATGTAAAAGTATTATCAGTAAACACGCTTAATCAAAATGGTAAAATTAAAAAGTTTAGAAATATTTCAGGTAAACGACCTAACTTTAAGAAAGCTTTCGTCAAACTTGCTGAAGGAAATACGATAGATACAACGGTGGAGGTCAAGTAAACTATGGCATTAAAACAATTCAAACCTAACACCGCTGGTCAGAGAGGACTCGTATTAACTGACAATAGTGATTTACACAAAGGAAAGCCATTTAAAAAACTTACAAAAGGTTTAACAAAAAGCGGTGGAAGAAATAATTTCGGTCATCTAACCTCTAGAAGACAGGGCGGAGGACATAAAAGAAAATACAGATTAGTAGACTTTAAAAGAAATTTAAAAGACGTTTTTGCAACAGTAGAAAGAATTGAATATGACCCCAATAGAACTGCTAATATTGCACTTATCAAATATGAAAATGAGATATTTTCATATATAATTGCACCTCAAAAATTAAAGATAGGTGACAAAATTATTTCGTCAGATAAAGCTGATATAAAAGTAGGGAATTGTATGCAACTTAAAAACATTCCAACGGACACCTTGATTCACAATGTTGAAATGAAGCCTGGTAAGGGGGGGCAACTCAATAGATCTGCCGGAACTTATAGTCAGCTTATTGGAAAAGATTCTGAATATGCTCAGATTAAACTTTCATCTGGAGAAATTAGAATAGTGAGAATAGAATGTCGTGCAACTATAGGAATGGTTTCAAATCCAGATAACAAAAATATTAAACTTGGTAAAGCAGGAAGAAAACGTTGGATGGGTGTCCGCCCCGTAGTTCGTGGTGTTGCAATGAACCCCGTTGATCATCCACATGGTGGTGGTGAAGGACGAACGTCTGGTGGTAGAAATCCAGTTTCGAGAAAAGGTTTCTCGGCAAAAGGAAAGAAAACTAGAAACAATAAAAGAACCGATAAATATATAATTAGAAGAGGTAAAAAATAATGTCTAGATCAGTATGGAAAGGTCCATTTGTTGATGTTTATTTGATTAAGAAAGCTGAGGCCGTAAAGAGTTCTGGAAGAAACGACGTAATAAAGACCTGGTCTAGAAGATCTACTATTCTTCCAGAGTTCGTTGGTTTGACTTTCGGAGTTCATAATGGGAAAAAACATATACCTGTGACAGTAAGTGAAAATATGGTTGGTCACAAATTTGGAGAGTTTTCTCCTACCAGAACTTATAAAGGGCATAATGCTGATAAGAAAACATCATAGGAAATTTTGAAGATTATGGTTAAAAAGAATGATAATGAAGAGACTTTAGTGGTTAAAGCAATTGGAAAATCCCTAAAATCCAGTCCTCAAAAAACAAATCTAGTTTTGGGATTAATAAGAGGTCTTAAAGTTGAAAAAGCTATTAATAATTTAATTTTTTCTAAAAGAAGAATTTCTGGCGAAGTTTTAAAAATTTTAAAATCTGCAATTTCAAATGCCGAAAACAACCATCAACTTGATATCGACAAATTGTTTGTAAAAGAGGCAAGCGTTGGAAAATCTATGGTTCTAAAGAGGTTTAGACCAAGAGCTCGAGGAAGGGCTGGAAAAATCTTAAAGACTTTTTCAAGAATTAGGATTCTTGTACAAGAAAGAGAAGAGCTTGAAGAAAAGAAAAAAAAAACACTAAATAAAAAAATGAAGGAAGATAATGGGACAAAAAACTAATCCAATTGGTCTTAGATTGGGCATAATTAAGTCATGGGAGTCAAGATGGTTTTCAGAAAAAAATTATTCTGAACTTCTTCAAGAAGATATTAATCTTAGAAGATTTCTGATGAAAAGACTAAGCTCAGCAGGAATTTCAAAGATTGTAATAGAAAGACCAGCAAAGTTAGCAAATATTACACTTTATACATCGAGACCTGGTGTGATAATTGGTAAAAAGGGCTCTGATATAGAGAAATTAAAAAAATCAGTAACCCAAATGGTCAGTGGGGATGTGAATATTAATATTGTTGAAATTAAAAAACCAGAGCTTGATTCTCAATTGGTTGCAGATAACATAGCTCAACAGCTGGAAAAAAGAGTTGCATTTAGAAGAGCAATGAAACGTGCTGTTCAATCTGCCATGAGATTGGGCGCAGAGGGCATAAGAGTAAATTGTAGTGGAAGACTTGGAGGTGCTGAAATTGCTAGAACAGAATGGTATAGAGAGGGAAGAGTTCCTTTACATACCTTAAGAGCAGACGTAGATTATGGAGTCTCCAGAGCAAACACAACTTATGGAATTTGTGGGATAAAAGTATGGATATTTAAAGGTGAAAAATTTGAAAGAGAAATAAACGATAATAACAGCCCAGATAAAGTTTCTAATGAGGAATTGAAGAAAGTCGATAGTTAAAAATGTTACAACCAAAAAAACCTAAATTCAGAAAACAATTTAAAGGAAGAATGCACGGAGTTTCTAAAGGGGGTAATTTTCTTAACTTTGGTGCATTTGGATTAAAAGCGTTAACACCTGCAAGAATTACATCAAGACAGATTGAATCAGCGCGAAGGTGTATTTCAAGGCATTTAAAAAGGTCTGGTAGAGTTTGGATACGCATCTTTCCTGACGTTCCTGTTTCAAAAAAGCCTGCTGAAGTGAGACAAGGCAAGGGTAAGGGGGCAGTTGAGTTTTGGGCTGCAAAAGTTAAACCAGGTAAAATTTTGTTTGAAATTGACGGTGTTCCAAAGAATTTAGCTGAAGAAGCCTTTGACCTAGCTTCTGCTAAATTACCAAATAAAACAAAATTTGTAACAAGGTTAGGTTCGTAATGGATAAATTTTCAGAGCTTATAAAGCTTGATTTAAATATTCTAAAAGACAAAATGGGTGTCTTGAGAAAAGAGTCCCTAAATTTAAGGTTTCAAAAAAGCTCAGGTCAACTTGAAAAGACAGCAAGAATTTCAGTTGTAAAAAAACAAATTGCAAGAATCAAAACAGCAATAAATTTTAATAAAAAAATGAAAGGTAAAAAATAAGATATGCCAAAAAGAGTTTTAAGAGGTGTAGTTGTATCTGATAAAGCAGAGAAAACGATAACAGTTAAAGTTAGCAGAAAAGTAATGCACCCTGTTTATAAAAAGTATATAAATCGATCAAAAAAATATTCTGTTCATGATGAAGAAAACAAATTTAAGATTGGTCAGCTTGTTTCGATTCAGGAAAACAAACCTATTTCAAAAACCAAAAAATGGATAGTAATTAGTTAAGGATAAATAATGATACAAATGCAATCAAATCTATTAGTAGCAGACAATTCCGGGGCAAAAAAAGTCCAATGCATAAAGGTTTTAGGTGGTTCAAAAAGAAGGTTCGCGTCTGTTGGTGATGTAATAGTTATTACTGTAAAAGATGCTATCCCAAGAGGAAAAGTTAAAAAAGGAGAAATACATAAAGCAGTTATTGTTAGGACTGCAAAGGAAGTTTACAGATCAGACGGATCTTCCATAAGATTTGATAGAAATGCTGCCGTTTTAATTAATAATAATGGAGAACCTCTTGGTACTAGAATATTTGGTCCAGTTACTAGAGAATTAAGAGCTAGGAAATATATGAAAATAATATCTTTAGCTCCGGAGGTATTGTAAATGTCAGCTAAGATTAAAAAAGGTGATGATGTTATTGTCTTGTCTGGAAAAGACAAAGGCAAGACAGGAAAAATTTTGAAAATAATTAAAGGTAAAGACAAGCCTACAAAGGCGATAGTTGAAGGAGCTAATATTGTAAAAAAACACACGAAACAATCAGCTACTCAAAAAGGTGGAATCGAAAGCATAGAGATGCCGATGCATTTATGTAAGTTATCATTGATTGATCCAAAAACAACCAAAGCTTCTAGAGTAGGTTTTAAGTTTTTAAAAGATGGAAAAAAAATAAGATTTTTAAAAAAATCAGGAGAAACTCTAAATTAGGTTTTATATGGCAAGATTAGCAGAAAAATACGAATCTGAGATAAGATTAAAGTTAAAAGAAAAGTTTAGGTTAAACAATATCTTTGAAGTTCCAAAGCTAGACAAAATAGTTGTAAATATTGGAGTTGGTGAAGCCGTTTCTGATTCGAAAGTCATTAATAAAGCAATTGAAGATCTTTCTCTTATAACTGGACAAAAGCCTGTTGTTACTAAGGCAAAAAAATCAATTGCAGGTTTTAAATTGAGAAAAGGACTTAATATTGGATGTAAAGTTACATTACGTAAAAAACGTATGTTTGAGTTTTTAGATCGTCTTATATTTATTGCTTTACCAAGGGTCAGAGATTTTAAAGGTCTGTCAAAAAAATCTTTCGACGGTAACGGTAACTATTCAATCGGTATTAAAGAACAAATTATTTTTCCTGAGATTGATTACGATAAAGTTGATAAAATTAGAGGAATGGATATTACCATCGCTACCACTACGTCTAACCAAGATCATGCCTACGAATTATTAAAAAGTTTTAACCTTCCGTTTAAAGATTAAGGAGTATTAATGTCTAAGTTAAGTATTATTGAGAGAAATAAAAAAAGAATAAAAATGTATAATAAGTTTAAAGCCAAACGAAATAAACTATTGAAAATTGCAAACAATAAAAAACTAAGTCCGGATGAGCAGTTTAAAGCTAGATTGCAATTATCAAAGATCCCAAGGAATGCATCAAAAGTAAGAATTAGAAATAGATGTGCACTTACAGGAAGATCTAGGGGTGTCTACAGAAAATTTAAGTTATCGAGAATAGCTTTTAGAGAATTAGCAGCCATAGGTCAAATTCCAGGAATAACAAAATCAAGTTGGTAGATAAGAAAGGATTATTAATATGAGTTTGTCAGATCCATTAGGCGATATGTTAACAAGGATAAGAAATGGTCAACTTCGAAGAAAAGATTCAGTGCTAATGCCAGCGTCCAGGTTCAGGGGCAACGTTCTTGATGTTCTCCATAGGGAGGGTTATATTAGGGGATTTAAGAAAATTGAGTTAGAAAACCAAAAAAACAATTTTCAGATTGAGCTTAAATATATAGACGGTGAACCTGTAATTAAAGAAATTTCACGAATATCAACACCTGGTAGAAGGGTTTATTCAAAAATTGGAGATCTTCAAAGAAATTTTGATGGTCTTGGAATATCAATTTTGTCGACATCAAAAGGCGTGCTATCAGATAGCGAAGCTAGAGACGAAAATGTTGGTGGCGAAATATTGTGTAAGGTTTTTTAGGAGAATTTAAATGTCTAGAAGTGGAAGAATACCAATTAGCATCCCAGAGAATACCGAGATAAAAATAGAAAACAATGTTATTTTTGCAAAAGGCAAGCTCGGAGAACTTTCATATAATTTCAAATCTAATGCTAAGGTTGAGGTTAAGGATAAAACTATCCATGTTCACAAGTCAGGAGATTCTATTACACAACAAAAAATGTGGGGAACAGTTAGGTCACGAATTAGAAATATTGTTGACGGCGTTTCAATAGGTTTTGTTAAAGAACTGGAACTTAATGGTGTTGGGTACAAGGCTACCCAAAAAGGTAAAATCTTGGAACTCTTATTAGGTTATTCGCATCCTATTAATTTTGATGTGCCAGATGACCTTAAAATTGAGGTTCCGAAGCCAACTCAAATAAAAATATCTGGAATTGACAAACAGAAAGTTGGTCAAATCGCAGCAAACATAAGATCTTTTAGGAAACCTGAACCTTATAAAGGTAAAGGAGTTAAGTATAAAGATGAAGTTATAAAAAGAAAAGAGGGTAAAAAGAAATGATTTCAAAAAAAAATTTAAAAAATAAAAGATCATTAAGAATCCGTTCAAAAATAAAAAACACTGCTAATTTAAGACTTTGTGCTTTCAGATCATCAAAGCATATTTATATTCAAGTAATTGATGATAAAAATGGAAAAACAATTCTCTCTGCATCTTCCCATGATGATTCTTTTAAAAAAACAAAAGGTAAACCCAAAGAAATTGCTTTTAAGGTTGGAGAAAAAATAGGAGATTTGATTAAAAATAAAAAGATTAATGATAAGTTTACATTTGACAGAGGAGGATATTTATATCACGGTCGAATTAAAGAACTGGCAATGGGAATTAGATCAAAAGGAATAAAGTTTTAGGAATTAAATATGAGTGAAGATAAAAATGAATTAAATCAAGCTAGTAAAAAGAACGATACATCCAATGAAAAAAAATTAGATGTAACTGATGGAGCTAAGCTAAAGAAATTAGAGACTGATATAAATAATGAAAAAAAGGATACTTTATCTGCTGAGTCTAAGAAAAGTTTAAGTGATAGTAATAATAAAGATCCAAAACTGCTTGATGATGAAAAAACATTAAGTCAGTCTGATCAAGAAAAAACAAAAATTAATCAGAAAAACACTCAAATTAATACCGAAAATCAGGTTGAGCAGAATTCTATTGTTAAAAACACTAGTAACAAGGGGAGCAAAACTTTAACAGGACCTGCAAATAAAACCAAAAAAGTAAATAATTTAGAAAACAAACAAAACGATGCGAAGTTTAATAATTCTGAACCTAACAGCAAAGTCAATGAACAACCAGAATATATAGAAAAACTAGTTAGCATCAACAGAGTTGCAAAGGTGGTTAAAGGAGGAAGAAGATTCAGTTTTGCTGCATTAGTTGTTGTAGGAGACGGGAATGGTATGGTTGGACATGGGAAAGGAAAGGCGAAAGAAGTTCCTGAGGCAATAAAAAAAGCCACAGATGAAGCAAAAACAAGAATGATTAGAGTCCCTTTAAGACAAGGCAGAACCTTACATCATGATATAAGAGGAAGATTTGACTCAGGAAAGGTTTATCTAAGGAGCGCTCCTTCAGGAACAGGTGTTATAGCGGGTGGACCAATGAGAGCTGTTTTTGAGGCTCTTGGAATACAAGACATTGTAGCTAAGTCAGTCGGAACTTCGAACCCTCATAATATGGTAAGAGCTACCTTTGAAGCTTTAAAAGTTGCTTCCTCACCAAAAATTATTGCCGCAAGAAGGGGACTGAAAATAAATGAAATTACAAAAAGGAGAAAAGTTTCTCAGGGTGGAGTTGAAGGTGCCAAAAATTAAGATAAAACAACTGAAAAGTCCGATAGGGAGAAATAATAAACAAAGAGAAACTCTTATTAGTTTAGGTCTGAATAAAATTAATAGAGAGAGAACGCTCGAAACTAACCCTGCAATTCAAGGAATGATAAATAAAGTAAAACATTTAATAAAAGTTGATGAGGTAAAATAACCATGAAATTAAATGAAATAAAAATAGATTCAAAATTAAAAAAAAGAAAAAGAATCGGACGAGGAATAGGCTCAGGTAAAGGAAAAACTGCTGGAAGAGGAATGAAAGGTCAAAAATCAAGAACTGGTGTCTCAATAAATGGTTTTGAAGGAGGTCAAATGCCTTTACACATGAGAATGCCAAAGCATGGTTTTAAGTCTAGAAAAAAAATTAATAAAGTAGTTCTCAAAACAGATCTAATTAATAATTTACTCGAGAAGAAAATTATTAAAGAAAATTCTAAACTCTCTATTAAGGATCTGACTATGCATTCAAAATCAAAAAAAAACGTTTTCATAAAGATTCTACTAGGTAAAAAACTAAATAAAGCTGTTAATCTTGAATCACATTCTGCATCTGAATCTGTTAGGAAAGAGTTTGAACGAATTGGTGGATCGATAAATATTGTAAAATTTAAAAAATTAAAAATAGTTAATAAGAAAGAAGAGAACAAAAAATCTAAAAAAGTTAATGAAAAAAAGTTAATTGACTCCAAAAAAAATGAAATTAAAAATGATCAAAAAAAATCAGAATTAACATCAGACAAAACAAATCTCAATGTAAATAAAGAAATTAAAACCAAAGATAGTACTCCAAAAAAACCCACAAAAACTACAAAACCTACTGGAACTTCAAAATCTACAAAAACAACTAAAACCTCAAAAAAAAGTAAATAAACATGGCATCAGTTTCTGAACAACTCGCATCTAGAATTAACTTTGGATCAATTACAAAGGCAGATGACTTAAAAAAAAGAATATTATTTACACTCCTAGCTCTTATAGTTTATAGATTTGGTTCCTACATACCGATACCTGGTATTGACCCAGTTGCACTAGAGAAGGTTTTCGAGAGAAATGTTGGAGGCATTTTAGGAATGTTCGACATGTTTGCTGGTGGAGCACTAGGAAGAATGACAGTTTTTGCTCTTAATATAATGCCTTACATCTCCGCTAGTATTATTATGCAATTACTCACCGTAATTTCGCCCACATTAGAACAATTAAAAAAAGAGGGTGAAATTGGACGAAAAAAAATAAATCAATATGCCAGATATGGAACAGTTTTCTTAGCAACAGTTCAAGGATATGGTGTGGCAGTGGGAGTGGAAAACATGTCAAGTAGTCAAGGGATGCAGGCAGTTATGGATCCCGGAATGTTTTTCAGATTTGTTACTGTTGTAACACTAGTTTCAGGTACTTTGTTTTTAGTTTGGCTTGGTGAGCAAATAACTCAAAGAGGAATTGGTAATGGTATTTCTTTAATTATTTTTACCGGCATTGTAGCTCAATTACCATTAGCTCTGAGTAGTACCTTTGAGTTAGGAAGAACTGGTGCTTTGTCAACACTCTTTATAGTATTCCTTCTTGTCATGTCAGTTTCAGTTATTGCATTCATGGTATTTATAGAAAGAGCTCAAAGAAGGATAACTATTCAATATCCTAAAAGACAACCCGGAGCGGGTAATAAAGTTGCTGAATCCTCTCATTTACCATTAAAAATTAATACTGCTGGTGTTATTCCTCCAATTTTTGCAAGTTCACTTTTGTTGTTACCGATCACATTCGTAAGCTTTAATGCCGGTGGAGGACCAGAGTGGCTAAATACAATTAGTTTATTTTTAAGTCGAGGACATCCTGTATACCTAACTGTATATATTTCAATGATAATGTTTTTTGCCTTTTTTTATACAGCCATTGTTTTTAACCCAAAAGATACAGCTGATAATTTAAAAAAGTATGGTGGGTTTGTTCCTGGGATACGACCAGGTGAAAATACGGCTAATCATCTAGATTATATACTTACTAGGCTAACGGTTCTGGGTGCAATATATCTTTCACTAATTTGTTTACTACCAGAGCTGTTAATATCTAAATATAAAGTCCCATTTTATTTTGGTGGAACGAGCTTATTAATTGTTGTGAGTGTAACAATGGACACTGTAAATCAAATTCAGTCTTATTTATTAGCTCATCAGTATGAAGGATTAATTAAAAAATCAAACCTTAGACGAGGAAGATGAAAAAAATTGTCTTATTGGGTCCTCCAGGATGCGGTAAAGGTACTCAATCTAAACTATTAGTTGAAAAAGATAATTTTGTTCAGTTATCTACTGGTGATCTTCTTAGATCAGAAATATCCAAGAGTGATTCAGATCTAGGTAAGAAAGTAAAATATCTTATGGAATCTGGTGAATTAGTTCCAGACGACATAGTAATAGACATTATTATGAACAAGGTTGAACAACATAAAAACAAAAGTATAGTTTTTGACGGTTTTCCTAGAAATCTAAAGCAAGCAGAAGTATTAGATTCGTCTTTAAAGAACGTATCAGTAAAAATTGATCATGCAATACTTTTTCAAATTGATTTCAAAATTCTTGAGGAAAGAATTAACACCAGAATAAGTGAAACTAAGGGGAGTGAACAGAGGAAGGATGATAACGTTGAAACTCTATTAAATAGAATAAAAGTTTTTAAATCGTCTACATTACCAATTGTCAAATATTATGAAGAAAAAGGTATAATTAGTAAAATTGATGGAATGCAGAAGGTAAATGAAGTCTACACTGAAATAACAAAGATTATTCGTTAGTGTGTTGACTTAAAATAAAAAAAAAATATAATCCAGATTTGGATTTACAAGAGGAATTAAGTGGCAAGAATTGCAGGAGTTAACGTCCCAACAAATAAAAGATTGGTTATAGCTTTGACCTATATTTATGGAATAGGTCCAAAGTATTCAAAGGATATTTGCGAAAAAGTGAAGATTGACGGGAGTAAAAGAGTAAACAGCCTTAACGAAGATGAGATTATCAAAATAAGAGAATTTATTGATAAGAATTTTTTAGTAGAGGGTGATTTAAGAAGAGAAGTTTCCGTTAGAATAAAACGATTAACAGATCTTGGTTGTTACAGGGGGTTAAGACACAGAAAAAAACTTCCTGTTAGAGGTCAGAGAACTCATACTAACGCTCGCACCAGAAAAGGTAAAGCTATCCCTATTGCTGGTAAGAAGAAAGCAGTATAATTGAAATGGTAACCAAAGCTTCAAAATCTAAAAAGAAAACAAAAAAAAATATACCATCTGGCATTGCTCACATTAACTCTACCTTTAACAACACTATAATTACTATAACAGATACAACTGGTAATACAGTCTCTTGGTCATCGTCAGGTAATAAAGGGTTTAAAGGTTCTCGAAAATCAACACCCTTTGCTGCGCAGCTCGCAGCTGAAGAAGCAGGCAAAAAAGCGATGGAACATGGTATGAAACATGTTGAAGTTGTCATAAAAGGACCTGGAAATGGAAGAGAGTCAGCAATAAGAGCCCTAGGATCAACAGGACTAAATATAACCGTCATAAAAGATATAACACCAATTCCACACAATGGCTGTCGACCTTCAAAAAGAAGACGAGTGTAGAGTTAATATTAAAAAGGGAAGCAACACGTGATAAATAAAAACTGGAAAGAACTAATTAAACCTAAAAAAATAGAATTTACCAAGAATCAGGACAATGCTAAATCCGCTGAACTTGTTGCCGAACCACTTGAAAGTGGTTACGGGCAAACATTAGGTAATATGTTAAGAAGGGTTCTTCTTTCCTCTATTCGTGGAGCAGCTGTCACTTCAATTCAAGTGGAAGGTGTAACTCACGAGTTTTCAGCTATACCTGGAGTTATAGAAGATGTTACGGATATTATATTAAATATCAAACAACTTGCTTTAAAACTTAATGATGTTGAATCAACAAAAATATATATTAAAGCAAATGGCCCTAAAGTAATTACAGCTGGAGATATTGATTGCGGCGCCCATGTTGAGGTTTTAAATAAAGATCTTCATCTTTTAACTTTAGATTCGAAAGCTAAAGTGAGTATAACCCTTAACGTGGAAGAAGGTAAGGGTTATGTTCCTGCTTTAAAGCAAAAAAATGAAGCTCCCTTAGGCACTATATTTATTGATTCCTTTTTTTCGCCTGTGAGAAGAGTCTCATTTAGAGTCGAAAACTCAAGAGTAGGTCAAGTTACCGACTATGACAAATTAATAATGAATATCGAAACAAATGGATCTGTTGTTCCTGAAGACTCGGTTGCTTATGCAGCACGGATAATAGATGAACAACTTAAGTTATTTATTAATTTTGAAGAACCTGACGATGAAGTTGTAGCGCCAGTAACTGAAGAACCATCTCTTAATGTGAATCTTCTTCGTAAAGTTGAAGAACTAGAGTTGTCCGTTAGATCAGCGAATTGTCTTAAAAACGACGAAATAATTTATATTGGAGACTTAGTCCAAAAAACTGAGTCTGAAATGTTAAGAACTCCTAACTTTGGAAGAAAATCTTTAAACGAAATTAAGGAGATACTTTCAACAATGAATTTAGAACTTGGAATGAAAATTGAGGGTTGGCCGCCAGAAAATATCGAAGAAATTCGAAGAAAGCTTGATGACCCTTACTAATTTACAGGAAAGAATATGAGACACAATATTTCTGGAAGAAAGCTAAATCGAAAAACAAGCCACAGACTCTCTTTGCTGAAAAACTTAAGCAAATCACTTATTATTCACGAGCAAATAGAAACTACACTTCCTAAAGCGAAGGATTTAAGACCTTTTGTAGAAAAAATTCTTTCTATTGGAAAAACAAATACCTTGGCTGCGAAAAGAAAAGTGTATTCATATCTTGGTGATAAAAAGCTTGTAGAGAAAGTGTTCACAGTTCTAGGTAAAAGGTATCAAAAAAGAAATGGTGGATACGTAAGGATTTTAAAATCTGGATTTAGGTATGGAGATTCTGCACCAAAAGCAATTATTGAATTGGTGGAAAGAGATATAAATGTAAAAGGTCTAGAGGACAAATTAAGAGAAAAAAATAGTAAAAAAGAAATCGAAAACTCTACATCGGATAATACTACTATTGCTGAGCCAAAAAAATCAGATAACCAAGCTTTAAAAAAAGGCAAAGATAAAATCACAGATGAGGCAGTAGATAAAAAATCCATTAAAAAAGACTAGTAATTTTATTTTTATAACCTCTGATGGTTACCAAAAAAAAAATTAAATCATGGATAGTTTCCAGTGATTTTAACAGTCATAGAATTGATTATTGGTTAAAAAAAAACATTTCTTTCGTTACCTATCCAATTCTATGTAAATTATTAAGAAAAGGAATTGTTAGAGTAAACGGTAAAAGAGCCAAAAACAACACTGTTTTAAGAAATGGGGATAAAATCAATTTTACAAGAATCATTCAAAAAGAGCCAGGTTTTAGTAGAAAAGAGAAATACAACTTAAAATTTGAAGAATTTATAAAGAAACTTGTTGTTTATAAAGACAAATTTAAAATAATATTAAATAAACCAGCCGGTTTAGCCGTCCAAGGTGGAACTAACATTAAATTAAATGTTGACATAATGCTGGATTCATTGAAGTTTAATTTAGACGAAAGACCAAAATTAGTTCACAGAATCGATAAGCAAACCTCAGGACTTTTAATGGTTGCTAGATCGTTAAATTCCTCGAGATACTATGGAGAATTATTTAAAAAAAGAAAAATTGAAAAAGTTTATCTAGCTATTGTGCATG
>CACFLF010000023.1 GCA_902567115.1 uncultured Alphaproteobacteria bacterium | reverse complement strand
GTAACATCATCAAAACTATTAGATGAACAACTAACTGGAGCAACTACTCATGTACTTGATGAAGAATTCATCAAAGCATATCCAAATGACTCGCTGGTTCAGATTATTTCTAGACTTCCTGGCATTGAATTTAAATCATTATATGGGACAGGTTTTGGAGCAAAAGAAAGTATAGATATCAGAGGGTTTGCTGACGCAGCCAAGTCGAATACACTCATTCTTTTGAACGGACAAAGATTGTCGAATATTGATGCAAGTTTTGTAGACTTTACAACAATGCCAGTCAGCAGCATTAAAAGAATTGAAATAATAAAAGGAGGAAGTGCTGGAGTATTGTATGGAAGCAATGCAACAGCGGGTGCAGTAAATATAATTACAGACCAGTTTATAAAAGACAAAGATTCTTTTGGAGCTTCAACCGCCTTCGGATCTTTTGGTCAATTTGAAGCCTCTTTTTCTGGTTCTAAAGTTTTTGAAAATTTTTCCGTTTCAAGTAATGCTAATTATTCAAAAGCTGACGGATATAGAAGAAATAACGAACTAAGACAGCAAAATGCTAATATTGAGATAAATTCACAGGTAAATAAAGATACGCTATTACACTTTAATATAACTGGTGATAAACAATTCATGGGTTTACCAGGGGTAGTTGCAATTAATGGTTGGCCTGATACAACAACTGATTATTACAAAATAGATAGAAGAAGATCGGCCACACTTGCTGACTTTGCAACAAGTAATGGAGCAAAAGCCTTCTATAGCATTATACACCAGTTAGAACCAAATAAAGAAGTGATTGTTGATGGAAGTTATAGATTTAACCATTCTGAGGGTTTTTTTACAACCGGTGTGACAGATACGAAACTAAATTCAGTTTCTTTGAATCCTAAAATAAAAATATCAAATAAGTTTTTAGGTAGATCTTTGGAAATTATTTCTGGGATTGATTCACAATATACTTATTATAACTCTGACAGAATGGCATCTGACGGTTTTCCAACAAAACAGATTTATAAATTCTCAGATAGTAATCTAGGTCTCTATTTTAATTCAGATTTACTAATGACAAATACCCTTAGAATTGGTTTAGGTGCCAGATATCAAGGAAATTGGCTAAAGGCGTCTGATTCTGTTGGTCCTGCAAGTGGTGCTGGAAAAGATTTTGAAGATTCTTTAACATACGAACCACTCTATGCTTACCATTTTGGTATTGAGAACAAATTTGATCAATATGGTACACTTTTTGGAAGAATCTCCAAAACATTTAGATACCCAAATGTTGACGAAAGAGTTGGAGCTCTGGGATTTTCTGTTCCACATGATTTCAAAATGAATTCACAAATTTCTAATGATTTTGAACTGGGTCATAAAATTAAATATAAAAAATTGTCAATTTCAAATAGTTTCTACTACATGAGAATCCGTGGGGAAATTTATTTTGATGCTGTTGACTTTCTAAATAAAAATTTACCAGCAACCAAGAGGTATGGCTTTGAATCATTATTAACTTTCAAACCAATAGACAAAATTACGATTTCAAATTCTTTTGATGTAATAAAAGCAAAATTAAGAGAAGGGCCAAATTATAAAGGTAATGAAATTCCTGGTATACCAAGTATGACCAATAAGTTTAACATTGATCTAAGTTTACTAGATGGGATAACTCTATTTGCTAATGTAAATTACAGAGGTTCTTCAAGACTAATCAATGATACTAAAAACTTTCAAATCAAAAACCCGGAATTTGTACTAACCAATATTGGAATAAAAGGAAATCTTAAGGGATTCGATTATACTTTAATTGGGTACAATGTAACAAATAAAAAATACTATAGGTACGGTGTTGGAAGTGCTAGTACTTATAATTCTGCAAGTGTTTACCCAATGCCTGAATTCACTTTATTTGGTAAAATATCAAAAAGATTTTGACTTTAATGTTTAAGAAAAAAAATAAGATAAATCTCTTTGTGATTCTCTCTTTTGGTTTTCACTCTTTAGTACTGGTTTTAATTTCAAATTTTTCGCAAAATTTCTCTTCTTCACAATCATCTATTATAGAAGTAAAAATTGAAAAATATTCCGAGAATAATGATTTAGGTAAAGCTAAGGAAAGTCTGAAAACTAAACAAAAAAACCAAATTACACAAACTACAAATAATAAAAAACAATCAAAAAACCTAAAGAATAATAATTCAATAAAAAATATTCAAAATATTTCACAAATTTATCAATACCAAAACCTCCCAAAATCAAATATTCAAGAAAGATCAATTTCTACAAAGCCTTCATATCAGAATAATAAAAGAGTTAATTTAGAGGTTTCTAAATCTGATTATCGAATTAACAAAAAAAACCTTATTAGCAAATCTAGGGCAGAGTTTAAAATTGGTTCACATGACAACCCACATCCTGAGTATCCCTTAATTGCCAGAAAAAAAGGTTGGGAAGGAAGAGTTATTATTCAAGCAGATATAGATAATACAGGAAAGGTAACCTACATTAAAATTTTAGAATCAAGTGGATACGAAGCACTTGATAGTGTAAGCCTCAACACGCTCAAAAACTGGAAATTTACGCCTGCTAAATTTGGAAATAAATTTGTTGAGGATTCTGTAACCATCCCCGTAAACTTTTTGTTAAAGGATTAAAACTTCATTAAAAAATTTCTATTTGAATTGGCGTCCCCTACGGGATTCGAACCCGTGTTGCCGCCGTGAAAGGGCGGTGTCCTGAACCACTAGACGAAGGGGACAAATAATACTTGCAAATAAAATATATGACTATATATATAGTCTTTTTAATTTATAAGTAAATTGATTTGTTATGAGAAATTTAGCTTTTTTAATTTTTACTATCTTCTTCCTCCCTCTTTCACCTTTAGTAGGGAAAGAATCACCTAATCAGCTATGTAATATTAGAGGTTATGAGATAATTTTTCCTTATGAAAAAGCAATTAATGAAATTAAAAATAAATTTCAAAATGCTCCAAGTATTAAAGAATTTGAATTAGAACGATTTAAGAAACATTTTGAGCAAAATTTTTATGGCATTCCACTTTATAAAGAAGCTGGATGCTCAAATGCTAGATTGTCGGAATATTTAAACTGTCTTATATCAACCGATGATTCAGACTGCAAAATCTATTACACCCAAATGAGAATTGTAGATTAGATAATTAAATCTTCAACATTTAGTTCGACATTTTCTTGCCCATCCCAACTATTAAGAGTTACTGAAACCACAGCACTTTTTATTGGAGCTGAAGTTTTAATAGCATCACCTAATTTAGTTCCTAACGAACCAAAGGAAATAGCCTTGATACGTGTAGAATAAAAATCCTCAAAATAAAAAGAAAGATGTTTTTCACCTACAACTTTTGGATATCTAATTATAACATCCTTTATAATAAATTTTGGCTTAGGATTACCTATACCAAAAGGAGAAAAATTATTAATTTTATGAAACAAATGATTATCAATAGTCGATATTTTAAGTTCAGAGTCATAATTTTTTTTTAAATCCTCAACATTTACAATAAACTTATTCTTTAAAAAAATTTTAAAATCTTTTATTTTTGAGCTCTCTATTTTAAAACCACCAGCCATTTTATGTCCTCCCCCAGACTTAAGTATGCCATCATTTACTGAATCAAGGATAAACTTACCAATATCAAAACTCCTGACTGATCTACATGAAGCAGAACATACTTCATTATCTTCTGAAATTACTATTGAGGGTCTCATAAACTTGTTGGTCAACTTTGATGCCACTATTCCGAGCACCCCTGGGTGCCAGTTTTTATTGTGTACACAAATAATATTTTGATCTTCTAAAATAACTTGACTAATCGCTTCTTTTTCAACTTTATGCTCTATACTTTTTCTGAGATTATTAAAATCACAGAGTTTTTTTGACAAAATATTAGATATATTTTCCTCACGAGTGGTTAAAAGTTTTACCCCTATCTTTGAATCACCTACTCTTCCACCTGCGTTTATTCTCGGTCCTATAACAAAACCTAAATGATATTCATTCAAATATTGATTTATTGAAGATTCTTGTATCAAAGCGTTAAGTCCAATATTTTTTGTTTGGTTAATTACTTTGATACCCTGTTTTACGAATGCTCTATTTACTTGATCTAATTTTACGAGATCACAAATGGTTGCCAGTGCTACTAGGTCCAAATATTTGATTAAATTTGGTAATTTCAATTTAAAGAAGTTATTTCTTTTTAATTCTCTACTGAGAGAAATAACCAAAAAAAAGGTAACACCAGTCGCACAAAGATTATCAAGGTTTGAAATATCTTTATTTTTTTTGGGGTTAATTATAGCAAAGGCATTTGGTAATAATTGTGACTGTTGATGATGGTCAACAACAATCACATCAACTTTTTTTTTACCAATATGTTCAATTGGTTTAAATGAAGTGGTACCGCAATCAAGAGTTAAAATAAGAACGCAGCCTTTTTCTTTTAGTGATTCGAACGCATCAATATTTGGTCCATACCCTTCTGTAATTCTATCAGGAATATAAAATTCATACTCAACTCCAATTTCGGAAAAGTAATTACAAATTAAAGAGGTTGCACTTGATCCGTCAACATCATAATCTCCAAGAATTCCAATTTTTTGTTTTTTTAAAATACAATCAACTATCTTTTTAGTGGCTTTTTCCATGTCATCCAAAACAAATGGATCAGGGAGAGTTGTTTTAATCTTTGTGTTCATAAAGTTTTTGAAATTTTTTGAGTTAATGCCCCTTGAAACTGCTAGTTTTGCAATACAAGTCTCTAACCCTAATTCCTTTCTTAGAATGACAACTTCATTATTGTTTAATTCCCTTTCATTCCATAAAAAACCATTTATCGAGTAATTATTTTTTTCGGTATTGTTTTTTTTTTTTCCTTCAATTAGATTAGCATTAGTTTTCATATGAAAAACTTATCACAGTTTTATGTCTAGTAATAATAATATATTAATCGCACAAGGTGGAGGTCCGACAAATGTAATTAATCAGTCATTAGCAGGTATAATTATCAATGAAAAAAAAAAAAAATCTAAAATTTTTGGGTCTATTAATGGTGTCAATGGAATTATAAATAACAACTTCATAACACTTAATAACATACTATCAAAAGAAATAACAAAGCTCAGAAATACACCAGGTGCCGCTCTTGGTTCAACAAGAGATAAACCTGATCAAAAATATTGCGAAGAGATTTATCATGTTTTAAAAAAAAAAAGAATTAATAAATTTTATTATATTGGTGGTAATGACTCATCAGATAGCCTTCGAATCATTTCCAAATACGCCAGACAAAAAGGCTACAGTCTTCAATGCATTCATGTTCCCAAAACAATTGACAATGATTTAGTATATAATGATCATACCCCTGGGTTTGGATCAGCTGCAAAATATGTCGCACAACTATTTTCTGGAATAAACTTTGATGTAAGATCCCTTCCAGGTGTATACATAGGTGTTGTAATGGGAAGGCATGCTGGATTTCTTACAGCATCTTCTTCACTTTTAAGAAGTAAAGGTAGTGATGGTCCTCATCTGATATTCATCCCAGAATTTTCATTTAATATAAAAGAGTTTATTAACAATATAAATTCAGTTTTTAACAAATATGGACGTTGTATTGTTGCTGTTTCAGAAGGCATAAAAGACAAAAATAATATTCTATATTCAAAGAAAATCAAATCTTCTAACGAATATGATGATCATGGAAATATTCAGTTATCAGGCTCAGGAATGTTAGGCGACTTTTTAGCTAATGAGGTGAAAAATAAATTAAAAATATCTAGAGTAAGAGCCGATACACTAGGATATTCTCAAAGATGCTTTCTTGGATCAGCATCAGAAATTGATCAAAAAGAAGCATTTGAAATAGGGTTAAAAGCTGTTTCTTTTTCAAATATGCATAGGAATTCTTTTTCGATAGGAATACAAGAAAGAAAAATTTTTTCCCAAAAATATAAAGTAAAATTTATTGTAAATAAATTAAACAATATTGCAGGTAAAACAAAAATAATGCCCGCAAAATTCTATAATTTTAAAAAATTTGATGTCACAAACAATTTCTTGAACTATTGTAAGCCTTTAATTGGTAAGAAATTCCCACAAACTGCGTCGATCATTTAAAATTTTCAATCCTAAAATAAACTGTTTTTTTTCTAATAAAATTTAGTCTATTTATTTTTTTTAGAGCTTTCATCATATTATTCTCAAAACAATTATGAGTTGTAATTACAATTGTTGCATCTTTTGAATTACCGATCTCGGTTTCCTTTTGAAGCATTGATTTCATTGAGATGTTAAATGTTTTGAATTGATTAGCTATACCCGATATGACACCAGGTTTGTCATATGTTGTGAATCTAAGATAATAGCTACCAAATCTTGATTGTAGACTAGTTTCTTGATAAGAAAACTTAGAACTTTGTTTAAAACAATTTTTTCTTTTTTTTGATAAACTAATTATATCACTCAAAACTGACGTTGCAGTTGGGTGGGCCCCAGCCCCTTCCCCAACGAAACAACTTTTTTTGCAAAAATTAGATTCCACAACTACTCCGTTGTAAACACCGTCTATTTTAGCGATAAAAGAGTCTTTTGATAACAAGCATGGATATACAAAGTTTTTTATGTTTTTATTGTTTAATTCTGTTATACCAAGTAATTTAATTTTGTAACCAAGTGAATCTGCAATTTCAAGATCTTGTAGATCAACATTTTCAATGCCCTCGTTGTCAATCTTCGAAACATTATTATAACATTCAAAAGCTAATGAAGAAAGAATAGAAAGTTTATGAGCAGTATCAGTTCCATCTATATCAAATTTCGGGTTTGATTCAGCGTAACCTAATTTTTGAGCTTCACTAAGTATATTTTTAAAATCTTTTTTGTATAAAAGCATATTACTTAAAATATAGTTTGAAGTCCCATTTAGTATTCCATAAATTTTTGTAATTTTATTAGACAATAAGAACTCATCAATAACTTTTATAATAGGGATTCCACCGGCGACTGCGGCTTCATATTTAAGCGAACAATTATTCTTGTCCATGAGTAAGTGTAATTGATTCCAAAATTTTGATACTAAGGCTTTATTTGCTGTTACAACATTTTTCTTCTCTCGCAGTGCATTAAAAACTATATCTTTAGATACGCCTTTCTCCCCGCCAATTAACTCAACCAAAGTATCATAATTATGAAATTTTAATAATTTCTTTGCATCACTAAAAAAAACAGTGTTTCTGAAAATTCCCCCTTTAAATTCTTGTTTTCTTCGACTAGCAATTGCTGTAATTTCAATTTTTGTTTGTTTATTCTTATATTTTAATAATAAATCTATAAGACCTTTCCCAACAGTTCCAACGCCTGCTATTGCTATCTTTATTTTTGGATTCAACACTAATTAGTAGATTAAAAAGATTTCGGTTCTCTGATTCGCTTTTGTACCTGCAGGCATATTCTCTTTGAATAGTGGTTTTGTATCTGAGACTGCCTCTGTAAAAATATTGTTGCTTGGAAATTTATATTTCTTGATAAATACGTCAGCTACTGATTGTGCTCTTCTATCTGAAATATTAAAGTTTACAAGCTTATGTTTCGCCAAAGGCATGTCTCTTGTTCTTTTACTTGCATGACCAACTATTTTGATTTTTGCTTCTCTTTCTTTTGCTATTTTTGCAACTCTTTTAATTTTGCTCATACCAGAACCATCAACTTGACTTGAGCCACTGTAGAAATTTATCGTCGCAACTCTGAACTGTATTTTGTCGTTAATACTAAGTTTAGGTAGAGGACTTTCAAAATTTTGCAAAGCAGTAACTGCTTCAACTTTCTCATTTTCAACAGTTTCATCAGCAACCGGTTCAACGGCCTCTTCTGAAGACTCCTCATCAGGTCTTTGCTCTAGTAGAACACTATCATATTCCTGCGTGGGAGTTGGATCTAGCTTTTCTTCAGATATCTCAAGTGCAGGTTCCTCATCTATTTCAGGAAGTGTCGAATTTTCTTCTTCTTGTATGTCAGAGAGAAGTTGACCAACCTCATCCATTGGTTCAACTCCGGTTTCATCTTTTTCCATGATATCAGAAACGGAGATACATCCGCTCAGAAGAAAAAAGAATGACAAAATTAGTGGTTTTTTTTTAATATTTATCAAATTAACTTCCTATCTTATGAAGTATAGTTAAAAAAAAGAAATCTGAAACTATTTTTTTAAAAATTCTTGACTAAGGTTGTAATATACATCAGGAGTATTTATCAATAATCTTTCTTCTGTGTCTGAAATTTTTCTTACAAATCGAGCAGGATTTCCAGCCCATAACTCTCGTGTTCCTACCTTTGATCCTGGAGGAACAATTGCTCCTGCAGCAATAAATGCAAAATCTTCTATTTTTGATTGATCTAAGATTACTGAACCCATCCCGATAAGAGCATTTTTACCTATTTCACAGGCATGAATAGTGGCATTGTGACCTATCGTAACATTATCAGAAATGATAGTTGGGCTTCCCTTTTTTCCTTTAGCTGAAAACCCATAGGATGAAACATGAATAACAGTTCCGTCCTGAATATTACATTTTCTTCCGATTCTAATATAATTAACATCCGCTCTTATTACTGTGTTATACCAAATGTTCGATTGATCTTCTATATTGACGTCCCCAATTATCATGACACCATCTGCTAGAAATACTGAGTCATTTATTTTTGGAAATTTATCTTTATATTTTAAAATCTTTTTCACTAAATTAAAGACTCCGTTTCCTCAAAATCAAACATAATATTCATGTTTTGTATTGCTTGTCCTGCAGCTCCTTTTACCAAATTATCGATACAGCTAACAATTACTATTTTTCTTTTTGAGTAATCAGAAAACAAATTTATTGCAAGATTATTTGTATTTTGAACATCTCTTACCTTAGGAATTTTGTTACCTGAATAAATTTTAATAAAAGGTTCGTCAACATAGAAATTTTTTATAGCTTTATAATACTCTTTTTCGTCAAACTTTTTTTCTAAATAAATCGTAGACTGTATTCCAGAGATTATTGGTAAAACATGAGGCACAAAGGTAAAGGATACTTTTTTATTAATAAGTCCAATTTCTTGGTTAATTTCTGGATAATGTTTATGACTTTCTATACCGTAAGAAAAAAAATTACCACTTATTTCGGAGAAAAGGTTCTGAACTCTTGGTTGCTTGCCTGCCCCGCTTATACCTGATTTTGAATCAATTATAATATCTTGAATTCTTAATTTTTTTTCTTTTATTAAAGGTATTAAGGGAATCAAAATAGATGTTGGATAGCATCCAGGATTCGAAATAAATTTACTTTTGTTAATTTTTCTTCTATATACTTCAGACAAGCCGTAGCAAAATTTTTCTTTAAAGGGATGGGACCTATGAGGTATATTATAAAATTTTTGGTATTCTAATTTAGATTTGAGCCTAAAATCACCTGAAAGATCTATAATAGAGATTTTAGGGTTAAGATTTTTTATTATTTCTTTTTGTAATTTACCATTGGGCAAACAGCTGAAAATTAAATCTGTTTTACTAAAATCAAAGTCTTCATAGTTAGAAATTTTTATTTTGTTAGAACTATTTAAATTTTTAAATAAATCACCTAATTTTATACCAACTGTTGAATTCCCAAAAACTCCATTTATTTTAACTTGCTTGTGTTTATCTAAATAGTAAAGAAGCTTTGAACCCGTATAACCGGATACACCAAAGATACATACATTTAAAGACATATGTTATCTTTTTGAAAATTGTGGACTTCTTCTAGCTTTATGTTTACCAAATTTTTTTCTTTCGACTTTTCTGGCATCACGGGTTAGAAATCCAGCTTTTTTTAATTTTTTTCTTAAAGAGGGGTCAAAGTTTACTAGAGCTCTACTAATACCGTGTCTTAAAGCTCCCGCTTGTCCAGACAACCCGCCACCTGAAACTGTCGCAAAAATTTCTAGTTTATCAAGATTGTCAGTTTTAAAAAGTGGCTCTTCAAGAATTGTGCTATAAATTTTTCTTTTAAAATAGTCTTTACTTGGCTTTCCATTCACTGAGATCTTGTTGCTTCCATGTTTAATCCAAACTCTTGATACTGATGTTTTTCTTCTTCCGGTAGCGTATGCTCTTCCTTGCTTATCTAGTTTTGGAAGAATTGGCTCGCCAGTGCCATTGGTTTCGATAAAATTATCTTTTAAAACTTTTTCGTTCACGAATTAACTCTATTTTTTCTATTTAATATACCAAAATCAAAGATTTCTGGTTTTTGAGCCTCTAGATTATGTTGATTATCTTTGAAAATTCTAAGATTGGATAGTTGTTTTTTTGAAAGCGCATTGGAGGTCATCATTCTTTCAACAGCTTTTTTTATTATTAATTCAGGTTTTGCGCCTTTTATTATGTCTTTAAAATACAACTCTTTAAGACCTCCAGGATAACCGGTGTGTTTATAATATTTTTTTTCTTTCACTTTATTACCAGTCATCATAACTTTCTTCGCATTTATGACAATAACGTTATCACCGCAATCCAAGTGTGGTGTAAAAATTGTTTTATGTTTTCCTCTTAAAATTGAAACTATTTTTGCGGCTAATCTACCAAGAACCAAACCGTCAGCATCTATTAGATACCATTTTTTTTTAATATCTTTTTTTTTTAAACTATAGGTCAACATACCATATGCAAAATAGCTTAAAATTATCTGGTGTCAACAGCAAAACTAATATTTATGTGTTTTTACGAGCCCATAAAATATATTCACTGTTCACTTTTTTAGTCTCCAACTGTACGAGAAAAGGAATGTCGTATGGATGGTTTTTTTTTATCAAATTTTCTATTTTTTTTTTTGTATGAAATGTTTTAATTAGTAGTATTAACTCATTTGATTTTTTTAAGGACCCACTATCCCTGTAATAACTTTCAACATTTTTAACAACATTAACGCATACAATCATTTTGTCACTTAGCATTGCTTTCGCAAGCTTTTGAGATTGCTTGGCAGATCCACAGGTTGTGTAAAAAATATTAATACTTAAATTCATACTTTATGGTCGGGGCGACTGGATTTGAACCAGCGACCTCCCGCCCCCCAGACGGACGCGCTAAACCAGACTGCGCTACGCCCCGATTGACATGGTCTTTCTAATTTCAACAATTAAATCCTCTATTTCTTTAATCATTATTCTCTTTTCAGATGGATAATTAAATCGCTTCTTTTCTTTAAAATGAAGATTTACTCCTTCAATTGAATATTTTTTTTTCTGTAAAAGATATTTAACTTCTTTTAATATTTCTGTCTGACCACTAGTATAGTATCTTGTCCCTCTGGGTTTCCTTACAGGCTTTAAAATATCAATTTTCTTTTCCCAGAGTCGTATTACATAGATTGGTAATTTCAATTCTTTAGCTATGAGTCCAATTCTTTTTAGAGCTTTATTTTGTGTCACTTTTTCCTGTATTAACATTTATTAAATTTATAAGAAAATTGGAAGGTTTAAACTTTATTACATTTCTCTCAGAAATCATAACTTCTTCTTTTGTTTTCGGGTTTCTTCCGATTCTTGCTTTTTTATTTTTAATTTTGAAAATTCCAAAATTAACTATTTTTACATCTTTTTTTTTTATTAATTGTGAAGAGATAATGTTAATAAATGACTCAAAAAAAAACTTACACTCTCTCTTTGACAATCCAATATTTTCATTTAAATGAGTCACAACCTTTGCTTTTGTCAAAACTTTCTTAGACATTAACAAATTATATATATCATAATCTCAAAATACAACTACCCCATGTCAATCCTCCACCAATTGCACATAAAGCTAAAACATCATTATTCTTAATTGTATTATTTTCGATTGAACTAGACAATGCTAGAGGTATTGAGGCTGCAGAAGTATTAGCATGAAGTCTAACAGTACTTATAGTTTTTTGGTCATTGATACCAAGTTTCTTGGCTGTACTTGAAATTATTCTTTGATTTGCTTGATGAGGTATAAACCAATTAATGTCATCAATATTCAAGTTGCATTCACTCAAAGCTTCAAGTGTTGCTTCAGACAATTTGTTAACCGCTTGCTTGAAGATGTCTTGTCCATTCATTCGAATTTTTCCGACCATTTGATTCTTAGATGGTCCTCCATCACTAAACAGACTATCGTGCCATGAACCATCTGAGAAAAGTTTTGTGGAAAGCACTCCAGATTTACCATCAGATTGTCCTAATATAATTGCACCAGCTCCATCCCCAAAAAGCACGCAAGTTCTTCTGTCACTCCAATCAACAATTTTTGATAATGTTTCAGCTCCAATAATTAGAATTTTTTTTGCTTTATTACACTTTATTAGTGAATCTGCAATTTCAAGGGAATAGATAAAACCTGAACAGACTGCCTGAATATCAAATGCAGGAACGTTTTTCATACCTAATTGTGTTTGAACTTTCGTAGCAGTTGATGGGAATGTTTCATCAGGAGTGGTTGTTGCAAGGATAATACAATCAATGTCTTCACTTTTTAAATTAGCCGATTTTAAAGCATTTTTTGATGCCATCACGGCAAGGTCTGAAGTTAATTCATCTTTTAAAACTATGTGCCTTTGTTTTATTCCAGTCCTAGTGAAAATCCATTCATCCGAAGTATCGACAAATGCAAGTAACTCTTCATTTTTCAAAACTTTTGAAGGTAAAAAATAACCATGACCTAGAATTTTAGAACGAGTTAGCATTTTATTTGTATAATTCTAACTTTTTTTCAATTTGATGAATATACGAATTTTCAATTAGTGAAACCGCAACTCCAATAGCGTTGCAGAAACCAAAGGCATCTGTGCCACCATGACTTTTCACTACAATTCCATTTAAACCCAATAAAACTGCACCATTATATTTACGCGGATCAATTCTAGTTTTAAATCTGTTTAACGCTGGTTTTGAAAGAATGTATCCGATCTTTGAAATGAATGAGCTTTTATATGAATTTTTTAAAAATGTGAAAATTAGTTCTGCTACGCCTTCAGCGGTTTTAAGAGCTATATTTCCAGAAAATCCATCTGTAACTACAACGTCTACAATACCTTTGTTAATATCGTTCCCTTCAACAAAACCATGGAAATTTATTTTTTTTTCAATTTTTTTAAGATCTGAGTGTGTTTTTTTTACCATCTCATTACCTTTTATAAGTTCAGAACCTACATTTAATAACCCTATTTTAGGTTTTTGTATTCCGAGAACTGCTTGTGAAAATATATCACCCATTAATGCAAACTGTACTAAATTATCGTTTGAACAATCAACGTTGGCACCTAGGTCTAATATCACTGTTTGACCTTTCATAGTAGGCATCAAACCAGCTATTGCAGGCCGGTTTATTCCATTTAAAGTCTTCAATACAAACTTTGATATAGCCATTAAAGCTCCTGTGTTTCCAGCTGAGACAAAACCATGTGATTCACTATTCGATAAATTGTTGATACCAAGTCTCATACTTGACTTTTTTAGTTTCCTCAATGCTGTAACTGGTTCATCATTTGATTTTATACTTTCTTCTGTATGAAAAAATTCGGAATTAATTAGACCAGATTTTTTTAATTCTGGTTCAGATATATTTTGATCTCCAAATAACTTAAACTTTACATTTGGGTAGATTTTAGATGCCATCTTAACGCCCTCTACCGTTGCCTTTGGGCCGTAATCTCCTCCCATAACGTCAATGGCCAATACTATTTCTTTCAAAACAAACCCTTGTTCTACTTTTCAGTATCTAGATCAGAATCTTCACTAGATTCAGTTTTGTCAATGATTTCTTTTTTATTGTAATATCCGCAAGAATTACAAACATGATGTGCAAGCTTGAATTCCCCACAATTTGGACATTCAACTGAATTAACTGCAAATTGTGAATGATGAGATCTCCTTTTACCTTTTCTAGATGGTGTTGTTTTTCTTTTTGGAACTGCCACTTTTTATTTTCCTTAAAATAGTAATCTTGACTTGTACATAAAAATTCAAAAAATAACAATATTTTTTTTAAATACTTTATTTGTTTGTAAAAAGGTCGGCTCTCCAGAAGTCTTTTTCATCGAGTTTTTTCAAATGATTGTAATTAAGGCTCAAGTAATTAATCATCAATTTTGTAATTAGAGGGTTCTTTAAATTTTTATTTAGAACATCTTTCAATTTTTTTTTTCCTCCATTCTCAAAATTAT
>CACFLF010000022.1 GCA_902567115.1 uncultured Alphaproteobacteria bacterium | reverse complement strand
AGTTAGAAGGAAGAAAGGAATCGTTCTATCCATTTCTTCGTGAGGATGGTTCTATATTTTTTTATAAGCTTGAGAAAAATGGTATTTTCAGAAGTGGTTTTGCTTTTGCTAAAGATAAACAAATTAATAAAGAGAAGAAAGAAAGAATGGTACTTCCATCCCCAATTAAAATTGGAAAAAAATGGTCAGTAGACAGCAAAACATATTTAATACTTAAAAGATATCCTTATTACGATTACAGAGCTACAACCAACTTTATGATAGATTATGAGATAATTTCAATGAATGAGATTATTACTACACCATCTGGTAAATTTCGTAACTGTATCTTAATTAGAGGTATCGGAAATACTAAATTTATAGGTGATAGCGAAATCGGTTCAATCGCTATTAATATTCTTTCTGAGGAATGGTACGCTAAAGGAGTTGGATTGATAAAAAGTGTAAGGGTTGAGGAAACAGATTCGGATTTATTTGGAACAACAAAGATGACACAAGTTTTGGAAGGCTTTACAGAAAATTAAATATGAAGTCTAGTTCTATTCTTTTATTTTTTTTATTTTTATTTCTAATTTTTTACCTTGGAAAATTTATTTTTCTTCCACTTTTTTTAGCACTTTTTTTTTATTTAATAATTAAGTCTGTAACTAATAAATTACTTTTATCAATTAACTCAAAATTTAAATTTAGCTTAAGCAAATTTAATGCTATGGCTATCATGCTGTTCACAATTTCTATTTTTTCTTATTTTTTATGGATGATTCTTGAATTAAATATTAATGCTGTCCTTCAAAAATCAAATTTATACCAAGTTAACTTTGAAAAGATATTATTATATTTATCGAAAAAACCCTTCAATTTGTTCATGGAAGAAAATGATTTTTTTAGTTCATTCGACATGTTAACAATTTTTTCAAATACCTTGAATAGTCTATCTTCATTTGCCGGCAACTTCGCTTTTGTAATAATTTTCATTATATTTTTAATTTTTGAAGAAAATCATTTGAAAAAAAAATTGAATTCTGTTTTGACTTCTTCAAACTTAAAAATTCTCAACAAAATTAACTACGATATTTTTTTTTATTTTCAACTTAAAACAATTACAAGTTTATTAACTGGAATATTTACTTTCATAATTCTTTTCTTTTTAGAAAACGATTTAGCTCCGACTTTCGGTATTTTCGCTTTCTTTCTAAACTTTATTCCTTTTATAGGGTCCCTGTTATCTGTTCTTTTACCATTTATTTTTTCAGCCGTTCAATTTCTAAATTTTTTTGAGCCTTCTTTAACTTTTTTTCTTCTTTTACTTATTCAAATTTACATCGGAAATTTTTTAGAACCCAAGTTAATGGGTAAAACACTCAATATAAGTCCATTAGTAATGATAATTTTCTTAACTATAATGGGAAAAATTTGGGGAGTTGCTGGAATGTTTCTGAGTGTGCCACTTTTAGTAATTATTTTGATAATTTTAAGAAATATGCAATCAACCAAAAAAATTGCAATCATCTTGTCTGAAAGAGGCGAATTATAAATAATTTGATTCACGGTCTAAAGACAAAATTATTCCAAATCCAATAAAATAAGTCAGCATTGATGAACCACCATATGAAACCAACGGTAAAGGCAATCCAACAATTGGTAATATTCCAATTACCATTGACATGTTTATAAGTGAAGCAAAGAAAAAATTCGTTATAATTCCATATCCTACAATTCTATTAAAGTTATTGTGAATGAAACTACTGGTAATATGGTATGTTATATATGTTATTAGACAAATCAAACCTATCACAGATAGAGTTCCTAAGAACCCAAATTCTTCACCTAACATAGAAAAGATAAAGTCTGTATGCTTTTCAGGAAGAAAATCTAAATGAGATTGGGTCCCTTTAGTCCACCCTTTACCAAAAGTTCCTCCAGAACCAATTGCAATTTGAGACTGAGTTATATGGTAACCGGAGCCTAAAGGATCATTTTCAGGGTTAAATAAAGTTAGTATTCTTTGTTTCTGATAATCTTTTAGCCCTCCCCATAAATAAGGTGTAACTACAATTGAAAGAAACCCAGAAAAAGCAAAGAATTTCCAGTTAATTCCTGATACAAAAAAAATAACAACACTCACAAATAATATCAACATTGCAGTTCCAAGGTCTGGTTGAATTAGAACCAAGATGAAGGGGATTGTTACAATTAATATAGGAAGAATAAGAAAAAAATAATCTCTCGATTCTTGAAACTTCTTTTCATCAAAAAACTTTGCTAAAGAAATTATTAAGAAAATCTTCATTATTTCAGATGGTTGAAAATTTAATCCGTAAAAATTGATCCATCTTCTTGCTCCCTTTCCAAGGTAACCATAAAAAGTTACCCACAATAATAAAACTAATCCAATAAAGTAAAATAGATATGCGTTTTTTTTCCAAAATTCTACATCAATTAAACTAACCAAAATCATTAAAATAAAACCAAATGTAACTTTATAGATATGAGAAATAAAAATTTTTGATTCTTCACCAAATGTCGCACTGTAAATCATTACAAGCCCTACAAAAGACAAAAAAGATACCAAAAAAATGAATAGCCAATTTAAGTTTTTTAATTTGATTATAATTTCTGTCATTTTTTAGTATTTGTTTAATGCTAATTCCATTATTCTCTTAGCAATCGGAGCAGCAACTTTTGAACCGCTTCCCATATGTTCTGCAATTACTGAAAGTGAATACTTTGGTTTATCAAAAGGTGCAAAACATGTAAATATTGAATGATCTCTAAGTTTATAGTTTAACTCTTCATTTTTGATTACACCATCCTCTCTCTCCTCTAAACTTATTCTTCTTACTTGCGAAGTCCCGGTCTTGCCAGCCATTTTATAATTACCACTTAGTTTGGAATTGAATGCTGTTCCAGTACTATTATTTACAACTGAAAACATTGAGGATTTGATAAATTCTAAATTTTCATTACTAATATTTAAATTTTCAAACTCTTTTTTATTTGAAATAATAGTAGGTATTATTTTTTTCCCCGTTGCAATTCTTGCTGTCATTAATGTTATTTGAAGAGGAGTTGACAACATAAATCCTTGACCAATAACAGTGTTTAGGGTTTCACCTTTTTGCCATTTTTCGTTTCTATTTTTTATTTTCCACTCTCGATTAGGCATAATACCTTTGAATTCATTTGGAATATCAATACCTGTCGTTTGTCCGTATGAAAATAAACTTGAAAATTTAGCAAGATCATCTATTTTTACAGATTTAGCTAAATTATAAAAGTAACAATCACAAGATTTTTCAATAGCTTCATGTAAATTTACATATCCATGACCTTCTTTCTTCCAACAATGAAATTTTCTATTACCAAAAGATACATGCCCAGAGCATAAAAACTTTTTATTCTTATTAAATTTTTGATTTTCAATAGCATGCAATGCCGTAACTAACTTATAGGTTGATCCAGGTGAATAAAGACCTGCAATACATCTATTCAGAAGAGGATTAAATTCATCATCTAATAATAAATTCCATTTTTTTAAACTAATACCGTCGCTAAATTCATTATTATTAAAAGAGGGTGATGAGTATAAACAATTTACACCCCCATTTTGACAGTTAATCATTACGACTGCACCTCTGATTCCTCGCATTTCATCAGAGGCTTTACTTTGTATCTCACTTATTAGATTTGTTTTAATGTTTGCTCCAGGTACTGCATATTTTTTATTCAACTCTTTTTTTACAGCCCCTTTTGAGTCAGTCTCGAATTTAATCCAACCATCTTTACCTAAGAGCTTTGAGTCTAACTTTTTTTCAATTCCTGAAATTCCAACTTTAAGATTTGACAGTTTAATTTTAGTTACATCCTTTTTAAAGCCGACATAGCCAAGAACATGTGAAAATATTAAATCTTCTTCGTAATTCCTTACTTTTTCTTTAGTGATAATTAAAAAAGGAAATTTATTTTTCATAAATTCAAAAAATTCAAGCTCATTCCAACTCAGATTTCTTTTAATAGTAATGAAGTCTGAGAGATCTTGCTCATTTAAGTTATTTTTAATTGATTCTAAGTCCATTTCGGAAAAATTTATATGACCTCTGAGTTTTTTCACATAATCATAAACTAAATTTTTTTTATCTTTAAATATACTTAATTGATAATCGATTCTATTGGAAGCTATGGGCTTATCATATAAATCAAAAATTATTCCTCTTTCTGGATAAACAATTTTTAATTTTATTCTGTTTGTATCAGATAATTTTCCATATTTAGATTTTTGAAGAATTTGCAAATAAAAAAGCTTACCAAATACTAAAAAAGTAAAAAAGGTTTTTTGATAGTCCAAGTATAAGAGCTCGTCTTTTGATTTTTTTTTCAAAATTTACTTCTCTACTCATTATAAGTTCTGAATCTAAAGCTAAGTCTATCAACTATAAAAAAAAATAAAGGGAATAGCGAAATGCTTAAAATAAAACTAAGAGCTAAATTCTTTATAACTATCTTATTCTCGTTGAAGAAAATTATTGTTAGTGAAATAATAAATATGTAAGCCGTGAAGCTAAGTATGTATTTTATCCAAGTTTCTTTAAAGTCGTTTGATATTAGATCATTAAATTTCCTTCTGCAGGAATAATGTAACAACAAAAAAAATAAACAAGTAATTCCTACAATTCCCCCTTGTATGAGGTCATAAAGTGTACTTAAAAAAAAAATTGATAAGGGTGAAAACTGTTTGAAATTAGAGCATATCCAACAGTAAAAAACTGTAAAAAACATATAAGGTTTAATCATTTCTTCTTGAAAGAAATAAGCAGGTGTGGATTCAAAAAAAATGAAAAATAAAACAAATAAATACGGTATTGATTTAGACACCAAATTATAAAGCATAAATGATTTACCTAATCTTCAAATAGATTTGTAAAATTATATATTAACACATTAACGTAAATTGAATCCGTTTTTTTTGCAAATGGCAACACAAAAACGTCATTTAAAGTTTTTACAACTCTACCAATTTTGATCCCTTCCTTAAAATATCCAGCAGCATCTGTAGAGACTACAAGTTCACCGTGCTTCAGATCAAATTTTTTTTCAATATGCTTTAGCTCTAGTCTTTTACTTCCTCCTTGTACAAAGAAGGATTGTTTGGTTTTGACCGAGACTACTGGAACAACGGAATTTTCGTCAAAAATTGTAAGAACTTTTGAAGAGCTTTGTCCTAACTCGATTATTCTTCCCAACAAACCTTTTTCATTAAAAACAAGATCATTAATTTTCAAGCCATCTTTTTTTCCAACATCTATATAAATTAAAGATCCAGCATCTTTGTAAGCATCAATTAAAATTCTAGCTGTTATTTTTTTTACATAATCAATTTCTTGGACCTTTAATAAATTTTTCAACCTTTGATTTTCAAGTAACAAAAAATTTTTATTATCTAATTCTTTGGCTAACTTTTTGTTTTCTTCTAACAATACTAAGTTTTTCTCTTTTGCTAGCATGGTTTCGTTAATATAAATTAACGAATTATTAAAAATCTGAAAGGGCTTACCCACTAAAATGAAAATTGGTTTACTAAAAGAGATTGTTGTAAATCTTAAGAACTTTATTGTTTTTGCATCAATCACTGAAAGTACAAAAAGTGCAATTGAAAAGGAAATACAGAGTAAGACACTCAAAAGATAGCTATTAAGAATGCTAGTAGAATTAAATCCTCTCCCAAAAGACGACTTAAACACCATACGTTAATAACTACTAGTTAAAACAGATCGAAGCTCTTTAAGGTTTTCTGCGCATTTTCCTGTACCCTGAACCACGCAACTTAATGGATCATCAGCTATACTAACTGGTAAACCAGTTGAATCTCTTATTACCTGGTCTAACTCTCCCAATAGTGAACCGCCTCCAGTTAACACAATACCTTTATCAACAATGTCCGCTGCAAGTTCTGGATCTGAGTTCTCAAGAGTATTTGTAACAGCTTCGATAATTGCTTGGACAGGTTCCTGAAGAGCATCAGAAATTTGTCTCTGATTTATTATCACCTCTTTTGGCACACCCTTCAAAAGGTCTCTTCCTTTGATATGAAGCACTTTACCGTCACCTGAGCTAGGGGGAGCAGCAACTCCAATAGCTTTCTTAATTCTTTCTGCACTGCTCTCTCCCACCAGAAGATTATGCGACCTTCTAATATAGTTAATTATTGCAGTATCCATTGCATCTCCACCAACTCTTACAGAGTGTGCATGAACAATTCCACCAAGAGCCAAGAGTGCAACCTCTGTTGTTCCACCACCAATGTCAACGACCATAGAGCCAGAGGGCTCAGTTACTGCAAGACCTGCTCCGAGTGCAGCTGCCATAGGCTCATCTACCAAATATACTTTTCTGGCGCCAGCAGCTGCAGCTGAACCTTCAATAGCTCTTCTCTCTACTGATGTAGCTCCAGAGGGAACACATACTACAATTACAGGACTAAAAAAACTGTTGTGATTATGGGCTTTCCTTATAAAGTGCTTTATCATTTCTTCAGCAACATCAAAATCAGCAATAACTCCGTCGCGCATTGGTCGGATAGCAACAATATTCCCGGGAGTTCTGCCCAACATTGTTTTTGCTTCGTGCCCCACAGCTAAAACTTTCGGTTTAGATTCTTTTTTATCATTTGACAAAGCAACAACCGAAGGCTCGTTTAATACAATTCCTTTGCCTTTAACGTAAATTAAAGTGTTCGCTGTTCCAAGATCAATTGCAATATCTTGAGATAAAAAAGAGAAAAATTTTTTCATGTTTTAATTTTTTACATGCAAAATTCACAAAAATCAATAAATTAAATTACATGCTTATTTAGTTTCTCGTTTGACGTTTGAAAAACTGATTTTGAGTCATCTGCTCTTTTTCTTTTTAATATAAGCTTATTCATCGCATTTATGTAAGCTTTAGCAGAAGCAACCATTGTATCGATATCGCTACCTTGTCCTTGAACAGAAATTGATTTTTCCTCTAGTCTAACATTAACCTCTGCTTGCGCATCCGTACCTTTTGTAATCGCATTAACCTGATAAACAATCAAATTAGCTTTATTTGGAATTAGAGCTTTTAAGGCATTAAAAATTGCGTCAATAGGTCCATTTCCAACTTCCTTTATTAACTTCTTTTCTCCAAAGATTTCTAATTTTAATTTTGCTTCTGCATTTTTACCCTGACCACACTTTAACGAAAGATCAATTAAATTAATGGGCATCTTTTTTTGAAAATTCTTTTCGCTTTCTACCATTGCATATAAATCTTCTTCAAAAACTTGTTTCTTCTTGTCAGCTAAATTTTTAAACTGCTTAAAAAGTTTATTAATATTTCTTTCATCGAAGTCATACCCTAATTCATTAAGTTTAACTTTAAATGCATGTCTTCCCGAATGTTTGCCTAAGACTAGTTCAGAAGAGGACAGTCCTATTGATTCTGGTGTAATAATTTCATAAGTATTAGCATTTTTTAACATTCCATCTTGATGAATTCCTGATTCGTGGGCAAAGGCATTCTTTCCAACTATCGCTTTATTTGGTTGGACTGGAAAACCAGTTATTGTTGAAACAAGATGAGATATAACAGTTATTTTCCTAGTATTAATATCTGTATAAAAAGGGAGCTTGTCAGCTCTGGTCTTAAGACACATTACTATTTCTTCTAAAGCTGCGTTACCAGCTCTCTCACCAATTCCATTTACTGTACACTCAACCTGTCTTGCTCCTTCTATTACAGCAGATAAAGAATTTGAAACTGCTAGGCCTAGATCGTTGTGACAGTGAACTGAAATTACGGCCTTATCAATGTTTGAAACATTATTTTTAATTTTTTTAATCAAAGATGCAAACTCTTTCGGGATAGCATAACCCACTGTATCTGGAATATTAATAGTTGTTGCGCCAGAACTAATTGCTACTTCAATACTTTTATATAAGAAGTCGAGGTCAGTTCTTGAAGCATCTTCGGGTGACCACTCGATGTCAGAAGTATATTTTGAGGCTCTCGCGATACTTTTCTTTATCGATTCTAGCACCTCTTTCTTAGACATTCTCAGCTTATATTTCATATGCAGGTCACTTGTGGAAATAAAGGTATGTATCCTTTTTCTTTCTGCCTGCGCAAGTGCTTCGCCAGCAGTATCTATATCTTTATCCTGAGCTCTTGCTAGACCACATATAATTGAATAAGTAGATATCTCAGATACTTTTTTTACTGCTTGAAAATCACCTTTGGACGCAAACGGAAATCCAGCTTCAATAATATCAACTTTCATTTCATTAAGTTTTGTGGCTATCTCAACTTTATCTTCGATAGACATCGAAGCGCCAGCAGATTGCTCCCCATCTCTTAGGGTGGTATCAAATATTATTATTTTATTCTTTTTCATACTTATAAGATGTTAATTATTCTTTTTATTTACTAATTTGTTTGAACTTATCCAAGGCATCATTTTTCTCAACTTTTCTCCAACTATTTCAATTTGCTTTCCACTTTGAATTCTTTTTTCTGCTTTGAAGTTTAATTGCCCAGACTTACATTCCAAAATCCAGTCTCTTACAAACTTTCCAGACTGAATTTCATTTAAAACTTTCTTCATCTCTAACTTAGTATTCTCATTTACTATTCTTGGTCCTCTAGTAAGATCTCCATACTCAGCAGTATTTGAAATGGAATACCTCATATTGGCAATCCCACCTTCATAGATTAAATCAACTATTAACTTGACTTCATGTAGACATTCAAAATAAGCCATTTCAGGAGAATACCCTGCTTCAACAAGAGTTTCGAAACCTGCTTGAATCAAAGCAGTTAAACCGCCACACAAGACGGTTTGCTCACCAAACAAGTCTGTTTCGCATTCTTCTTTGAAAGTTGTTTGAATTATTCCAGAACGACCGCCCCCAATCGCCGAGGCATATGAAATTCCAAGTTCAAGTGCACTCTTAGATGCATCTTGGTGAATAGCAATTAAACAAGGTACTCCACCACCTGAAAGATATTGACCCCTTACTGTATGACCTGGGCCTTTTGGTGCGATCATAAAAACGTCTAGGTCAGCTCTGGCTTTTATTAGTTGAAAATGAATTGAAAGTCCGTGGGCAAAAAGCAAACAAGCTCCTTTTTTTAAATTTTTTTCTAAGTATTCAGAATATAAATCTGCTTGTAACTCGTCTGGTACAAGGACCATACAAACATCTGCCCATTTAGATGCCTCGTCAACACCTAAAACTTTAAAACCTTCTTTTTCGGCTTTAGCACGTGAAGCGGAACCTTGTCTTAATGCTATTACAACATTTTTAACTCCACTATCTCTAAGGTTAAGAGCGTGAGCGTGTCCTTGGCTTCCATAACCTATTATACAAACTTTCTTATTTTTAATTAAATTTAAGTCTGCATCACTGTCGTAATAAACTTTCATAAATTTTCCTTATCTTCTTATGTAATCTTTACCCAATGCCATTGATACTAAGCCGGATCTAGTTAACTCAATAATATTATACACCTTCATTTTTTTTATCAAACCCGAAATTTCAGTTGGAGTACCTGAGAATTCTATTATTGTAGTAGTTTTGTCCTCAAATAAAATCTTTGCTCCAATATTTTCTATGTGTTTGTGGACTTCTTGAACTGTTTTCTGTTTTATATCCAATTTCATTAAAATCAACTCTTTTCCTATAAAACTTTTTAACTCCGTTATATCTATTAAATTGTGAACGGGAATGAGCTTTCTTACTTGAGCTTTAATTTGATCTATAATATTTTTTGTACCTGAAGTTACAACAGTTACTCTAGATAGAAATTTATCAGAGTCAACTTCAGATACAGAAAGACTTTCAATGTTATATCCTCTTCCAGAAAAAAGCCCTACAATCCTTGCCAAAACTCCTGGTTCGTTGTCAACCATAATTGAGAGAATATGTTTGGAATGAGATTCTGTCATTATTGCATACTAAACAAGAACCATTCCTTCTTCTGAAATCTCTCCCTCTAATTTGTCATTTGGACCAAGAAGCATTTGGTCATGTGTGGATCCTGAAGGTATCATAGGGAAACAATTTTCTTTTGGATCAACCACGACATCGCATATGACCGGTCCTTTTATTTTGATCATTTCTTTTATAAGATCATCCATTTCCCCAGGTTTACTTACACGCAGTCCTGTTGCTCCAAATGATTCAGCAAGTTTTACGAAATCTGGAAGTGAATCCATATATGACTCTGAAAGTCTATTCCCATGAAGTAACTCTTGCCATTGTCTGACCATACCCATGTAGTGATTATTAAGAATAAAAATTTTTACAGGTAATCTATACTGTTTAATTGTCGACATTTCTTGGATGTTCATAAGTATAGAGGCTTCACCAGCTACATCTATAACTAAATCTTTTGGATGTGCAATCTGAACACCCATAGCTGCAGGTAATCCATAGCCCATCGTACCTAATCCACCTGAAGTCATCCAATGTTTAGGTTTATTAAATGTAAGAAATTGAGCAGCCCACATTTGATGCTGACCAACCTCAGTTGTTATAAATGGATCTAAATGCTTAGTCAGAAAATCTAGTCTTTGTAATGCATACTGAGGTTTAATGATTGATCTAGAATTCTTATAATTTAAGCAATTCTTTGCTCTCCATTTATTAATTTGAATCCACCACGCAGATATTTTTTCTTTACTAAAAGATATTCTTTTATTTTCAATGTATTTTAGTGTCATTTCTAATATTTTCGATAAATCACCCTGAATCAAAAGATCAACGTTTACACTTTTATTAAATGAAGATGCATCAATATCTAAGTGGACTTTCTTTGATTTAGGAGAAAAACCAGAAACTTTTCCCGTTATTCTATCATCAAATCTAGCCCCAATACAAATCATCAAGTCTGATTTATTCATAGATAAATTAGCCTCGTACGTACCATGCATACCCAACATTCCTATAAACTGATCGTCTGATGTTGGAGTTGCTCCAAGGCCCATAAGCGTTTGCGTGCAGGGAAAACCCGTTATTTTTAGTAATTTCTTAAGGTATATAGAGGCTCTTGATCCAGAGTTAATTACGCCTCCCCCAACGTAAAAAATAGGTTTCTTTGATTTTTCTAAAAGATTTACAAACTCAAAAATTGTATCGCGCGATGGTTTTGTGTTAGGTTTATAAAATGCAAAACTTTTTGTATGCTTTTTTCCTCCATATTTTGTTTCAAATGTTTGTATATCTTTTGGTATATCAACTAAAACGGGACCAGGTCTACCGTTCTTGGCAATATGAAATGCAGAATGAATAGACTCAGCTAATTTTGATATTTCTTTTACCAAGTAATTATGTTTTGTACACGGTCTGGTTATGCCTACAATATCAGCCTCTTGAAAAGCATCGTTGCCTATCATGTGTGTAGGAACTTGACCAGAAATACATACTACTGGAACTGAATCCATCATAGCATCTGTTAGACCTGTAACCGTATTGGTAGCCCCTGGACCAGACGTTACTAATACAACACCTACTTTACCAGTCGATCTTGCGTAGCCCTCGGCAGCATGAACGGCTGCTTGTTCGTGTCTTACAAGAATATGCCTAATTTTATTTTGTTTAAACAACTCATCATAAATTGGAAGTACAGCACCTCCTGGATAACCGAAGATAACTTTAACATTTTCTTGAATTAATGCTTCTATAACTATTCTTGCACCTGATAATTTTTTCATCATAATATAAATTAAACCAAAAACATTCTTTAAACATCAAAAAATTTAAATATTTTTTAATAAGTATTTTTTTGCATCAGAAAAATTCATTTCAATAGCCTCTTTTGGTCTATTTCTAAACCAAGTAATTTGTCTTTTGGCATATCTTCTCGTTTCTTGTCTAAACAAATCTAGAGATTCTTTAAATGTTTTAATTCCCATTAAATATTCCTCAATAACGTTAAAACCAATAGATTTGTGCAGAGGATGATCGATTTTTTTTTTTTTTTTAGAAAACTTGAAACCTCATTCACAGCATTAGACTTAATTATTTTCAAACATCTATCATCTATACTTTGATAAAGTTTACCTCTATCAACAGAAATTGTTAGATAAATGATTTTTTTAAATACCTTTTTTGAAACTTTGCCATGCCAATATGTTAAATTTTTTCCAGTTGCTATTTTAACAGTTATTGCTCTTAATAATCTTTGTGTATCATTTCTTGAAATTTTTTTAGAATATATTTCATCAACTTGCTCAAGTTTTTTAAAAAATACTGAGTTTCCATGTTTTTTATGTAATTTTTTGATTTTTGTTTCAACTCTTGTAGGTATCTCTGGAATTGCTGAAATTTTTCCATACAAGCTTTCAAGGTATAATCCAGTACCTCCAACAAAAATAGGAGTTTTTTCTTTTACTTGTGACAATACTTTCAAAACGTTTGTAAACCATAAACCTACGTTACATTTTTCCGGATATTCTATAAATTTAAATAAATTACAAGAGTATTTTCTTATTTCTTCATTGGACGGAGCATTTGTGAGTGAAGCTAAATCGTTATAGACTTGCATACTATCTGCATTGATAATTATGCTTGGAAATTTTTTTTGAATTTCATATGCAAGCTTTGTTTTTTGAGTTGCTGTTGGTCCGCCAATCAAAATTGCTAATGGATACAATTCTTTTACTTTAATTTTAGAATTAGAAATCTTGAAAATTCGCCCTCAAATACTTGTAAAAGTAATGAATCGGCATCTTTCTTGATAAAATCATCAAATATTTTCTTAGCTTGAGAAGGTTCTTGAATTTCTTTTTGAGCAATTTGGGAAATCACATTGCCAACATTTAGTCCGGCTTTAGCGGCAAATGAATCTCTTTTGACTGCGGTAATAACAACACCTTTAACAGATTCTGAAATATTATATTTTGATCTAGTATTTTTGTTAAGACCAAGAAGTCTCAATCCAATATCATCTATCTCGATTTCGTCGCTAACAATTTCCTTATTATCTGAGGGTTTCTGGTTAGCTGCTGCGTTAAATTTTTCTAGGTCTCCGAGCTTGACTGTAAACGATCTTTTCTTTTTATCTCTCCAAACTTTTACCTCAGCCTTACTTTCAACAGCAGATTCAGCAACAGTTCTTTGAAGCGATTTGACATCTTTGATTTTTTTCCCATTAAATTCTAAAATTACATCACCAGACTTTAGGCCACCTTTTTCAGCTGGTTCACCAGGGTTGACCATTGAGATTAACACCCCATCTTCATTTTTAAGTCCAAGACTTTTAGCTATTTCAGGTGTTAGTTCTTGTATTCTTACACCAAGCCACCCCCTTTGGGTTTTTCCAAACTTTCTAAGTTGTTCAATGATTGGTTTTGCAAGGTTTGCAGGAATTGAGAAACCAATGCCAACACTTCCACCAGTGGGCGAAAAAATAGCTGTGTTTATTCCCAAAACTTCACCTTCTAAATTAAAGAGTGGACCTCCTGAGTTACCTCTATTTATGGAAGCGTCTGTTTGTATAAAACTATCGTAGGGACCAGCATTAATATCTCTGTTAAAAGCCGAAATTATCCCAGATGTTACAGTACCACCTAAACCAAAAGGGTTTCCAATTGCAAAAACAGAGTGGCCAACTCTTGCTTCGTCTGAATCAGCAAACTTTAGGTAAGGCAAAGAGCCTTTAGGCTCTACCTTAAGAAGCGCAATATCAGTAAGCTTGTCAGTTCCAACTAATTTAGCTTCTAACTCAGTGTCATCCTGAAACTTAACTTTTATTTGATTTGATTGTTCAATGACGTGGTTATTTGTAACGATGTATCCTGTTGGATCAATTACAAATCCTGAACCTAAAGCTTGAGGACGTTCACTTTCTTGTTGGTTGGGTTGTTGGGGTTGAGGACCGAAAGGAAAACCAGGAGGAAAATTTTTAAAAAAATCTCTAAATTGTGGGGGTATGCCGTCTAGAGGATTTTGGTTGCTAGTTGTTTCTTGAGGTTTTTGAACCGTAAAAACGTTGACTACACTTGGGGATTTACTTTCAACTAAGTCGGCAAAATTATCGGATAGCGGGTGGCTTTCCACGTAAGAAAAGCAGGAAAAGAAAAAAAGGATTGTGAAGGTCGAGAAAATTCTAATCATTTAACTATCTATCTTGCTTTACCTTTTGAGCTGTTGAAAAATTCAAGGAATTCACTGTCTGGCGATAATATCATTGTAGTTCCGTCCTCACCTAATACATTTCCATAAGCTTGCATTGATCTGTAGAAAGAGTAGAAATCTGAGTCTTGTTCAAATGCATTTGCGTATATGTCGATAGCTTTTGATTCGCCCTCACCCCTAAGAATTTCCGATTTTCTTGTTGCTTCTGCAAGAATTACGGTTTTTTCTTTGTCAGCCTCTGCTCTAATTTTCTGAGCGACTTCAGATCCTTTTGCTCTAAACTCCTTTGCCTCTCTTACCCTTTCACTGATCATTCTTTCGTATATTGCTTGACTATTTGCTTCTGGTAAATCTGCTCTTCTTATTCTAACATCGACAATTTCGATTCCAAAACGAGATGCTTCATTATTAACTTCAACTTTAATATTTTCCATTATATTACCTCGTTCT
>CACFLF010000021.1 GCA_902567115.1 uncultured Alphaproteobacteria bacterium | reverse complement strand
TCTACAAAAGCATAACCTAGTTCTGATGTTTTTTCATTTATGTTTTGGATTGTTTTATCTATTTTATCAGTGTTATACCAATCACCTGAGGCAATTTCCAATAAAAAGGATAGCTTTTTGTTGGACAACTTTCTAATTGAGGAATCAACTTCTACTTTGTCAATTTTATATCTTTTTCCTTCTGATAAATTAAAATTCACAATAAAATCTTTCTTATTTTTCACCAAGCTTGAGTTTGCGGAAATTATATTAAAATCTATGTATCCATTTTTAAAGTAATATTCTTTTAACAAGTCCTTGTCATAATTAACTCTATCTCTGTCAAACCGATCATTTGAACCCCAAAATTCGTACCATCTGTATTCTGTAGAAGAAATTACATCTCTCAATGTTGAATCAGAGAAAACATTGTTATTTAAAAAATTAATTTTTTTGATTGTCGCTTCTTTTCCCTCGTAAACTTCAAAAACTAAGTTCACCCTATTTTGGTCAAGTTTTATATATTTAGGTTCTACAAAGGTTGAAAAATAACCAGATCTTTTATAAATAGTTTGAATTTTCTTTACATCATTTTTTATTAAATCTGCAGAAAAAACATTTCTAGACCTAGATTCAAGTTCAGCTAAGATTATTTCATCTGAAATTTCTGTATTACCTTCCACAGATATTTTATCGATCAATGGATTTTCTTTAACATTAATAAAAACGATATTATCGTTTTTATATATATTTACGTTTTCGTAATATCCTGTTTTATAAAGATTTTTAATAGCTATACTCAGATCTTTGGGTTTTGTGTTATTAGAATCAATAAGTGAGTCCCTTATTACAACAGACGAATCTAGTCGATTATTACCCTGAACAACTATTTGGATATTTTTTGGAACAACAATCGGCTTATTTTCAATTAAATTCTTATCTTTACTATGGTATTTGTTGTTGTAGCTAGATGAGGGGCTCGCGGGGGAGTTATCTTTAGAATGGGCATTATTTATTAAAAGGATATAAACTAAAAAAAAATAAAAAAGATTTTTTTTATATATACTCACCCTAACCTACTTAAAAAATCTAAGAATGTCATTATATGTAGCAAAAATCATGAGTGAAATAAGTATAAAAAAACCAAATGTATGAGCAATTTCAAGGTATTTTCTTTTCAAAGGTCCACCATTAATGAATTCAATAAAATTTAAGAATAGGTGCCCACCATCTAACATAGGAATAGGAAATAAATTAATTAAACCAAGATTTAGAGAAATTATCATCATAAACCATAGAGTACTATGTAAACCTTTACTCCAAAAATCTCCAGATAATTCTGCTATTCGGATCGGGCCTCCAAGTTCGTCTGTACCCCTATTACCAGTGATTATTTCATATACACCAACGAGTGTTAGTTTAGTAAAATTATATATTTGTAATAAAGATTCATTAAATGATTGAATAAAGTTTAACTTTTTATTCTCTATTTTTCCCTTTATTCCAATTATATTATTGATTACATTTACCTTAACTTCGGAAACTTTTCCATCTCTACTAAATAATAAATTTATAGACTGATTATTTTTATTCTCAATGAGTCTCTTTATCTGAGAAAATTTTTCTATTTTATTTCCATCAATTTCAATAATGAGGTCACCTTCTTTTAACCCTGAATTATAAGCAGGCATATCTTTTTCAACATAACTTATTTCAGGCTTATCAATTGAAATGCCGTAAAAAATATTGATAAAAATTAACAGTACGAAAGAAAAAATAAAGTTTGCTGCGGGACCTGCAACAAGAATCATTGATCTTTGATATATTGTTTTTTCATGGAATGATTGCCCAGGAATTATTTCACTTGATTCCTTTTTTTTGGTACTTGCTTCGTCCAAATCTCCGTGCATTTTGACATATCCACCAAGAGGAATTAAAGAAAATTTCCATCTAGTTTCGTTTTTATCAGTAAATCCAAATAATTCTTTTCCGAAGCCAATTGAAAAAACTTCAACTTTAACCCCATTTTTGCGAGCAATCAGATAGTGACCAAGTTCATGCACAAAAACTAGTATTGTTAAAATTATAATAAATGGAATTACGTTGTTTAAAATTATATCTATCATTGCAGTCTTCAGTAAGATCCTGACTTTATAATGCTATTTGCTAAATCTCTAGAATCTTTATCTACTTCAATTACATCTTTTATACTATTGATACTAGATATAGAAGAATTATTTAAAGTTTTTTCTACAACACTTGCTATTGAAAGAAATTTAATTTTCTTTTCCAAAAATCTTTGAACAGCAACCTCGTTTGCTGCATTGAGAATTGTTGGAGCATTTTTTCCAATTTCTAAAGAATTATAAGCAAGTTGCAGACATGGATATTTGTTTAAATCAGGTTCGAAAAAAGTAAGTTTTTTTATCTCAGACAAATTTAATCTTTGAACATCTGTTTTTATTCTTTCGGGATAAGCCAATGTAAAAGATATTGGCGTCCTCATGTCAGGGGTTCCCATTTGCGCTAGCATTGAACCATCCATATATTCAACACAAGAATGAACAATAGATTCAGGATGAATTACCACATCTATATTTTTTTGGTGAATACCAAAAAGGTAACAAGCTTCAATTAATTCTAAACCTTTATTCATCATAGTTGCTGAATCAATAGAAATTTTTTTCCCCATAGACCAATTTGGATGCTTAATTGCTTCTCGTGGAGTAACATTTTTAAGTTGATCTATTTTTTTTTTAAAAAAAGGTCCCCCAGACGCAGTTAATATAAGTCTTGAAATTTTTGATTTATTTTTCGAATCTAATACTTGATAAATAGCGTTATGTTCAGAATCAACTGGTAAAATCTTAGCGTTATTATTTTTAGCGAGTGTTGTGACTAAGGATCCAGAACAAACCAAACTCTCTTTATTTGCTAGGGCAATTGATAAGCCTTTCTTTAAAGCAGAAACAACAGGAAGTAATCCAGCAGAGCCAGTGATTGCCGCCATAACTAGATCCGTATTAAAATCAAGTATTTCTTCATAGGAATTTTGACCATTTAGTACCTTTAAATTTTTATTTGAATTTAAATCAATAAATTTTTTATATGAATCATTGTCATTTATAGAAACAATTTTTGGTTTAAACAAATTAGCTTGCTCTAGTAGTCTTAAATAATTTTTATTTGCTGTAAGAGCTATGACTTCGTATTTATCTGGGTTATGTTTAATTATATCAAGGGTTGATTGTCCTATTGAACCAGTTGAGCCAAAAATCGTAATTTTTTTTTTCATATATAAACTATACTATAAAAAAAAAATTATAATCTAATAACTTAATTATTGAAACAAATATGATTAGTGCAAAAATACTATCAAATCTGTCTAATAGTCCACCATGACCAGGAATTAGATTACTACTATCCTTTACATAACAATATCTTTTAAATCCTGACTCTATTAAATCACCAAGTTGTGAGATTATAGAAAATAAAAATGAGATGAAAATTATATTTGAAATATTGGAATTATTAAAAAAAAATATTGTACAAAAAAAAATTGGAACGATTATACCTCCAATTAAACCTGCTACAGTTTTATTAGGGCTTATACTTGGCAGAATTTTTGGCCCACCAATTATTGAACCAAAAAAATATGCAGAGACGTCTACAATCATTGTGAAAAAAACAATAAAAGAAATAAAACCTATAAATTCACTATTTTGACTCATTACATTTAAAAAAAAAAATGCAAAAGAAACGTATAATAAACAAATTATTTTTACAACTGAAATGAATGATAGCTTAAATAGGCAAACCAAAATAAGAATAAAACAAAATATCTGAAGATTCAAGAATGGAAAATTTAGTAGAAAAACAAAAAAATTAATTAAACATATTAAAATTAGATCATATTTTCTGACTTGAAATTTAGATAATAAAAAATTACTACCATCAATTTTTTTGTTGATAAAACTCTTAAATTCAAGCATCCTTAAAATCTCCCAACATGTCAAAAACAATAGAATTTGAGAAAAAATTAAAAAAATAAGGTTATGAGAATTAATAATAATTAAGAAAATTATTAACATTACAAAAGATGACAATGTTCTTATCAACAATGAGTTTTTTTTAATCACCACCAAACCTTCTTTTCCTATTAATATAATTTTTTAATGCCAAAACATATTTATGTGTATTAAACTCAGGCCATAAAGTTTTAGTAAAATAAAGTTCTGAATATGCAACTTGCCAAAGCAAAAAATTAGAAAGCCTCATTTCTCCAGATGTTCTAATTACAAAGTCTGGATCAGGAATATCTTTAGTCATAAGACTTTTCGAAATATCTAATTCAGTCAATAAATTTAAATTTTTGTTTAATTTTTTAATAGAATTTACTATTTCACTTCTTGAACCATAACTTAATGCCAAAGTAAAATGAAGTTTGTTAAAAGACTTTGTGCGAACCTGTAAACTTTTTAGCTTTGATTTTATTTGAAAATCGAATTTTTCGATTTCCCCTATAAAAGAAAACTTAATTCTTTTTTTTATAAAATGTTCTTCCTCAGAGTCTAGATAAAAACTAAGTAAAGTTTGTAAATTTAATATTTCATCTTTACTACGACTCCAGTTTTCCGTTGAAAAACTGAAGAAAGTTAAATATTTAATATTAAATTCAAGAGACTTTTTTACAATTTTTTTTACGATCTCTGAGCCCTTTTTATGACCGTCAATAATTTCAAGTTTTTTCTTTTTTGCCCATCTTCTATTCCCATCCATGATAAAAGCTACATGATTGGGTAATTGCTTTTTTAAATTTGAACTAAAGCACATTAAACTTTCAAAATATCCCTTTCCTTATCTTGAAAAGTATTTTCGATTTTTTCTACATATTTGTCAGTAAGTTTCTGAATTTTATCAGAAAATTGAAAACTATCATCTTTTGAAATTGTTTTTTTTTTTTCTTCATCTTTTATTTTGTCCATTGCATCTCTTCTTATATTTCTAACTGTAATTTTTGCTTCCTCAGAATATTTTGACGCAACTTTAACAATTTCAATTCTTCTTTCTTGAGAAAGTTCGGGTATCGGAACTCTTATATTATTACCCTCAATCATAGGATTTAAACCTAATTCAGAGTTTCTTATTGCTTTCTCGATAGATTGAACTAAGCTTTCATCCCATACTTGAACTGTTATTAGTCTAGATTCAGGCACACTAATGTTTGCAACTTGGTTTATAGGAACTTTGCCACCGTAAGCCTCAACAGAAACTGGTTCCAACAAAGATGCTGAAGCTCTTCCTGTTCTTAAACCCAAATATTCTTTTTTTAGATTATTTAAGGTTTTATCCATTTTTTCTTCGTATGAATTAAACTCTATTGTCATCACTGAATAAGGGTAAAATTACCTTTGCCATTAACAATATCTTTTAATGAATTATATTCTTGAATTGAAAAAACAAGAATTGGAATTTTATTTTCTTTTGCAAGAGATATTGATGAAGTATCCATAATTCTTAAGTCATTATTAATAACATAATCATAGCTCAGGTTATATAACTTTTTAGCATTTTTATTTTTTTCTGGATCTGAATCATATATTCCATCTACTTTTGTTGCTTTTAGGAGAATATCACATTTAATCTCAGAAGCTCTCAACGCTGCCGCAGTATCAGTTGTGAAATACGGATTTCCGGTACCAGCAGCAAAAATTACTATTCTATTCTTTTCGATATGTCTCATTGCCTTTCTTCGTATGTAAGATTCACAAACGTTCTCGATCTTCAAAGCTGATTGAACTCTAGTGTCTATACCTTTTTGTTCAATAGAGTTTTGAAGAATTAACGAATTCATGACTGTCGCCATCATACCTGTATAATCTGCAGATGAACGATCCATACCTTTTGAAGAAGCAGATATACCTCTAAATATATTACCACCGCCAACAACTATAGAAACTTTAATTCCCTTTTTAAAAACGTAAATGATTTGATCTGTAATTGCGTTTATTGTGTTTAAATCTATCCCGAAATCTTGATTCCCCATTAATGCTTCACCGGAAAGTTTGAGCATAATGTGTTTATAGCCGAATTTTTTCAAAACAAAACTATTCTTGACCTAATTTAAATATAACAAAATTTTTAATTTCAAAATTTTCATTATGCTCTTTATTAAACGCAGCTATACATTCAGAAATTTTCGTTTTATTATCCATTACAAATGTTTGTTCTAACAGACAAACTTCTTGATAGAATTTTTTAATTTTTCCATCAACAATCTTTTCAATTATTTCATCGGGCTTGTTAGAAGACTTCAGTTGCTCAACATAAATTGATCTTTCTTTATCTACAAGGTTCTTATCCAAACTTTCAATATTCATTGATTTTGGATCTGCAGCAGCGATATGCATACATAAGTTTTTAGAGAATTCATTAACTTTTTCAGTTTCATTGTTTGATTTAAAAGAAAGCAATACACCAATTTTACCAGAATTTTGATTAATCGAATTGTGAAGATATTTTTCCAAAGAACCTAATTTTTCATTTACATATTCAAGTTTGCGAATAACAATATTTTCTCCCAACTTTGAAATTAAGTTCGTGAGATTTTCTTGAACATTTTGATTTGAATCGAGGAATTTACAATTTAATAAACTTTCAACATTTTCAGCCTCATTTTTTAAACCCGTAAGTGCGAGTTCATCACAAAACTTTTGAAAATTTTCATTTCTTGCAACAAAATCTGTTTCAGCATTTATTTCGATAATAATTCCTTTATTATCTGCTATCTTAACTGTTATGAGACCATCTGAGGCTGATCTTGTGGATTTCTTTTGAGCAGTGTTAATTCCTTTCTTTCTTAACCATTCGATCGCCTTTTCAACGTTTCCGTCTGATTCGTTAAGAGCCTTTTTACAATCCATCATTCCAGCACCAGACTTTTCTCTTAACTCTTTAATAATTGCAGGTGAAAGATTCATTTTATCAAATAACTTTAAGATTCAAGCTTTTGTCGCTCATTTTCATTTTTAACATTTTTAATTGTGTCTGCGACTGCACTACAATAATACTCTATAGATCTAATTGCATCATCATTTCCTGGAATTGGATGATCTATACCCTCAGGATTAGAGTTTGAATCAACTACCGCCACAATTGGAATACCTATTTTATTTGCCTCTTTAACAGCTAAAATTTCTTTATTAGTGTCAATTATAAACAAAAGATCTGGTTTGCCTGGCATATTTTTGATACCTCCTAGTGCTTTATTAAGTTTTTCTACCGAATTTTCAAACATTAATAGCTCTTTCTTGGTATACGAATTGCTTTTATTTAAAAGAATTTCTTCTAAATCTTTAAGCTTTTTTATTGAATTTTGAATTGTATCCCAATTTGTTAGCATACCACCAAGCCATCTTTTATTTATAAAAAACTGGTTACAATCAACAGCATATCTTTCGATTATGTCAGAGGCTTGCCTTTTTGTCCCAATAAACAAAATATTTTTTCCATCTTTGGCGAACTCCTCTACAACCTTTAAGGCATTATTAAAGAACGTTAAAGTTTGTTGTAAGTCTATTATGTGAATTCCATTACGATGACCAAAAATGAATTCTGACATTTTTGGGTTCCATCTGTTGGTTCTATGACCAAAATGGATGCCAGCGTCTAATAGGTCTTTAATAGAAATAACTTTCATAATTTTCTCCGGTTAAACATGCACACGACAAGAAAGCACCAGAGTTGTCGCGTGTTCGAAATTCTTTAAGAAATACTTTTACAACTTAGAATAATAAAATTCAACCAAAATTTAAATTATTTGCTGAACATCTACTATTCCGTCAATTGAATTAATTTTATCCATAAAATTTAAATCAACATTAAAACCTTTTAAACTTCTTATTTTTATTTTTTTATTATTATGAATCAAAATAAAAGAGATTTTATTTCTTCCATTTGCACTCCTTTTTATTAATTCTTCAAATTTTACTAGATCTAGTTCGTTCGAATCAAAGAAAATGTTATATTTAAGATTATTATTTTCAATTTTATTAGTTTTTTTAATATCACTTACAACCAACCTTAGTGTATCTCTCATTAATTGCCGCGATATTTTAAAGAAATACATATCTCCAACTTTTAATTCAAAATCTATATTATCAAGAACTTCAGAAAAACAAATTACATCTAAGTTACAAGTATCGTCACTAATATTAAAAAAACAGAATTTTTTTCCGATTTTTGTTATTCTTTCATTTATGGAATTAATAGTAACAACAAATTTTTTTGTAGAAGTCGAACCCTTTTCCATATTATTGTAGTTTAGAAAATCGAGATCCAGTATTTCAGAGCTACTCAGTATTTTTTTATAAATTTTTGTTGGATGATCAGAGAGATAAAAACCAAAAGCGTCTATCTCCTTTTCTAATTTTTCGTAAAGATCCCAATCTTTATCGTTCTTAATTACTATTTCGTCTGAATCATCAGATTCAGGAAAAAGGGTTGATTGTTTCTCATGGAAGTTTTTATGAAAATTAGTATTATACATTATTATTTTATCAATGCTATCACAAAGTGATTTTTGATTATCTTGTAATGACTTTAAAGCATTTGAAAAAATTAATGCCTCTAATACTTTTCTATTAAGAATATTGTTTGATACTCGTTTAAGTAAATCAGTTATATTTTTAAAAATACCATTATTTTTTCTTTCATTTACTAAATCTTCAATTGAAGCAATCCCAATATTTTTAATAGCAGCTAAACCAAATTTTATCGACTGCGGGTTATTCAAACTGTCGTAGTTGACTGTAAAATTTGTGTCTGAAATATTAATATCTGGTCTAATGATTTCAAAACCCAATTTGTTTATTTCGTTACAATAAACCGAAAGTTTTTCAAAATTATTTATATCACAATTCATTAATGCACATAAAAATTCAAGTGGGTAGTTTGATTTAAGAAATGCCGTTTGATATGCAATCATCGCGTAGGCTGCAGCATGACTTTTATTAAAACCATAACCTGCAAATTTAGCAATTTCATCAAACAATTCTGAAGCTTTGTCTGAATCAATCATATTTTTTTTTGTTCCATTTATGAACTCTTCTCTCTGCGCAGCCATCTCAGATTTTATTTTTTTCCCCATAGCTCGTCTTAACAAATCAGCCTTAGCCAGACTAAAGCCGGCCAATTTTTGAGCAATTAACATGACTTGTTCTTGATAAACCATTATTCCATAAGTCTCATCCAAAATTTCTTTCAAATCTTCATGAATATAACTATAACTCTCTTTTTTTTGTTTTCTATTAATATAAGTGGGTATATTATCCATAGGACCAGGACGATAAAGTGATACAATTGCTATTAGGTCCTCGAAACGATCTGGTTGTATTTTAATTATTGTGTCTCGCATTCCCTGTCCCTCCAATTGAAAAACACCAGTTGTAAGACCTTCTCTCAACATTTTGTAGGTTTTAGAATCATCAAGTTTGATATTTGCAATATCTAGATCAACTGATCTTTTTTTTTTTAATATTTTTAATGTGTCATCAATCACTGTTAATGTTTTTAAACCTAAAAAATCAAATTTTATTAATCCAATCTTTTCAACATACTTCATTGAAAATTGTGTGACTGGAATTTCTGATTTTGGATCTTTATACAAAGGTATATTTTCGTCTAGAGGATTTTCAGCAATAACAATTCCTGCAGCGTGAGTCGAGGCATGTCTAAGTAGACCCTCTAAATTTGAAGAAATTTCAAATAATGTTTTTAAATTTTTATCATTATTTACCATTTTTTTTATTTGCATATCATCATTGACAAGCTGTTTAAGACTTACAGGATTTGCTGGATTATAGGGAATAAGTTTGCATATGTTATCAACTTGGGTTAATGGAAGTTGCATTACCCGTCCAACATCTCTTAAGGCTGCGCGTGCTTGAAAAGAGCCAAAAGTTATAATCTGAGCAACATTTAACTCACCGTATTTCTTTTGTACATACTTAATTACTTCGTCCCTTTTATCCATACAAAAGTCTATATCAAAATCGGGTAAGGACACTCTTTCTGGGTTTAAGAATCTCTCAAAGATAAGACCAAATTTAATTGGATCAAGATCTGTAATTGAAAGACACCAAGCAACTAAGGACCCAGCTCCAGATCCTCTTCCAGGTCCAACAGGAATATTATTTTTTTTTGCCCATTTTATAAAATCAGAAACTATTAGAAAATAACTCGAATATCCCATCTTGGTTATTACTTCGATCTCAAAGTTTAATCTATCAAGGTATCTTTTTTTTATTATGGTCTTTTGTTTCCCAAGTTTTTTTTGTAATCCACTAATCGAGTCTTTTTTTAATAATGAGTTTTCATCAATATTATTTGACTTAATTTTAGGTAAACAAGGTGATTTTTCTCTCAAATAAAATGAACACTTCCTAGCCAAGATAACACTATTTTCAATAGCATGCGGTATGTCATGAAAAATTTTATTCATTTCTTCAACACTTTTTAGATAAAATTCATCATTGCTTTTAAATCTATCATCACTTTCAATATATTTTTGTTGAGCAATACTAAGCAACGCATCATGTGTGTTAAAAAAACTTTTATCTAGATAAAAATTTTCATTTGTAGCAACAATTGGTATTTGTTTATCTACAGAGGTTGTTAACAAATAATCCTCAAGATGTTGAACACTAATTTTTTGGTATCTCTGTATCTCTAAAAAAAAATTATCTGAGTACTCATCTTTTAATAGTTGAATTAATTGACCTGACAAACTAGGGTTTTCTTCGAAATTTTTAGTTATGATCCCGTTTATACCACCGGCTAAACAAATTAAGCCATCGTTGCAATTTATTACTTGATTTAGTGAAACAACAGGAGTTATTGAGTCTGAGTTATCCAAATAGGCTTTAGTTACCAGATTTACTAGATTCCTATATCCGATTTCGTTTTTGCATAATAATAAAATATTTCCATCTTTAAATCCTTTTATTCTAACTGATAAATTTAGTCCTATGATTGGCTGAATACCAAATTTTTTACATTCAATACAAAACTCAAGAGAACCAAATAGATTGTTAAAATCAGTAATGGCAGCTGCAGGAACATTTTCCTTTTTACAAAAATCTATTAGTTCATTTATTCTTAATGCACCCTTAGACAGAGAATACTGAGTGTAATTTCTTAAAGGAATGAATCTATTTATTTTTGAAGTCAATTAATTTTCCACTTTCCATTAAAAAACAATTATCTAATAATTTAACCAAATTAAGATTATGTGTTGCAAAAACAGTAATAATTTTATGTTCTTTAGACAATTTTCTAATAGAATTAAAAACATTTTTTGTATTCTCATGATCCAGGCTACCTGTAGGTTCATCAGCTAATAATATTTTTGGATTTTTAATTAAAGCCCTAGCTATAGCAACTCTCTGTTGCTCGCCACCTGACAATAATCCAGGTTTGAACTTATTTCTATGTGAAATTCCAAGAAGATTTAAATAATCATTAGCTTTTGAAATTGACTTTCTGAACGAATTTCCATTCATTAAAAGTGGCAATGCAACGTTTTCTTCAACATTAAAGTCTTCTAAAAGTTGATTGTTTTGAAAAATAAATCCTATGTTTTCTTTTCTAAAAATTACTTTGTCTTCCTCTTTCAAATCGTTTAAATCAACATTGCAAATTTTAATATTTCCTGAAGATGGCTGCTCTAAAAGCCCAATTAAATTTAATAAAGTACTTTTCCCTGAGCCTGAGGGACCAATTATACCAACATTTTCATTATAATTTACATTTAAAGAAAGTTTATTTAGTACTATTACGTTGGTTTTTCCCTGTATATATTGTTTAACTATATCGTTCAGTATTATCAAGTTAATCCCATTTTATTAAATTTATTGGTTCAACCTTAGTTGCTTTTATAGAAGGATAAACTGTCGCTACAAAAGATAAAAATAAAGAAATGCTACATATTTTTATTATCTGTGCACTGTTAATAATTATAGGTAAATTGGAAAAAAAATAAATTTCTTCTGAAAATAAGCTTGATCCAGTAAAAAATTCAATAAAACTTTTAATTTCATTTATATTCACACAAAATGATAATCCTATGACAACACCAAGAATCGTTCCAAAAAAACCAATTAAAAAGCCATTTAAAATAAAAATTCTCAAAAGCTGAAACTTTGAAATACCCAATACTCTAAGAACGCCTATATCTTTTTTTTTATTAGAAACTAAAATCATCATTGAAGAAATTAAATTAAACGCTGCAACAATAATGATTAATAAAAGTATCAAAAACATAACATTCCGCTCTACTTCAATAGCGTTAAACAAAGAAGGGTTTAATTCTCGCCAGTCTACGATTTTCAAATAATCCGGTATAATTTGTCTTAATTGTGATTTAATTAATTCCAAATCGTTAAAATTCTTAACTATGATTTCATAGTGGTCAATTCGTTCATTACTATCTAAAAACTTTTGAAGTAAACTTATTGGCATAAATATTAAAGATGTATCATATTCATACATTCCGATATTAAAAAAGCCAATTATCTTAAAATTTGCAGATCTCGGAAGGTTTCCAAATAAAGTTTCGTAATTTTGTGATGACATTATTGTCAAGTAATCGCCAATATTAAGACCTAGTTTTTGTTTTAATTTTTCACCTACAAAAATGCCTTTGTTATTTTTAAAATCTTGAATAAATTCTCTCGAGATTGATTTTGAAAGTATATTTCTGTCTAAAAAAAAATTTTCTGTCACCCCTTTAATTAATACACCACTTGAATACTTTTTAAAACTCAAAAGACCCTGACTAGCAACGGCTTTATGTATAACGAGATTTTTATGAACATCGACAATTTTTTTTGAAAATTCCGAATCGTCTTTTAATCCATTACTAAAAGAAGACTTTATTTTTAGATGACCATTAATACCCAAAATTTTTGATGTTAATTCCTCTCTAAAACCATTCATTACTGACATTACTATTATCAAAGTGGCAACTCCCAATGAAATGCCTAAAAAAGAAAAAAGTGTAACAGCTGAAAAGAATTTTTCTTTAGTTTTAGGGAAAAGATATTTTAAGGAAATCCATATCTCGAAAAAAGATATCATTCATTACATCCAATCATCTTAATAATTTTATTTATAGCATTTCCAACATCAATATTAATTTGATCTTTGTTTGCTCTTTTCAAAATACTTATCTCACGATTTTTTTTAAATGAATTCCCACAAATAATCTGTAATGGAATTCCAATTAAATCTGCATCAGAAAATTTTTTTCCAGGTCTTTCATTTCTATCATCATAAATAATATCGATGTTTTTTTCCTTAATTTCAGTATAGAATTTTTCGCAAAAATCTGAACATTCGGAATCATCAATATTTATATTTATAAGATGAACAGAAAACGGTGATAATGCTTTTGGCCAAATAATTCCGTTATTGTCATTTGACAATTCAATAGCTGCTGCTGGTATTCTTGAAATTCCAATTCCATATGAACCCATATATGGTACCAATTTACCATTTTCAGAATCAACATTAAAATTAAAAGAGCTTGAATATTTAGTCCCAAATAGAAAGATATGTCCTAATTCAATGCTTCTTAATTTTTCAAAATAGTTTTTATTTTCTATTTCTTTATAATAATCATCAGTGTAGGAGTCTAAATTTAATATTTGATTTAATTCAAAATTCTCAAAACTTTGATCTAAAAGTTTGGTATCTAAAAAAATTTCTGATTCACCTGAACTTACAATTAAATGAAACTCATGAGATAAGTTTCCACCAATCTCTCCACTTGGAGCTCTGACTGGAATAACAGGAATACCAAGTTGATTAAAAATCTTTAAATAAAGCTTAAAAAATTCACAGTAGGTTTTCTCTCCATTATCACTGTCAATGTCAAAGCTGTATGCATCTTTCATTATAAATTCTCTTGCTCTCATAACACCAAATCTAGGTCTTATCTCATCCCTAAATTTTGTTTGAATATGATAAAATTTTCTAGGAAGATTTTTGTAACTTTTTATATATTGTTTTCCAATTGCTGTAATCATTTCTTCGTTTGTAGGACCATATAGAAGTTCTTTATCATTTCTATCAATAATTCTTAACATTTCCTTTCCATAAGTATCATAACGATTACTTATTCTCCAGATATCGGAACTTTGAATTGTAGGCATTAACATTTGATTTATTCCATTTTCATTATGCAATTGCTCAACTTTATCAATAATCTTTTTTAGGACTCTATATCCTAGGGGCATCCAACTGTATATTCCTGAGGTTTCTTGCCTTATCATTCCTGATCTAACCATTAAGTCATGTGAACGCATTTTCACATCACTTGGTGATTCTTTAAGTGTCGGTATAAAAAAGTTAGAAAATTTCATTTTTTACAACAGAAACTATAATTGACAAAAAAAATGAAATGATTGACGTCAAAATTATCTTTTTTTTTAACATTGGATTTTTTGGGGCACCAGGATCATTTCCTCCTACTATTTTGTCGTCTTTCTGAACTCCGAACGGAAGAACCGTGAATAATACCAGCCACCAGATTACAACAAATATAACAATTATTTCAAGACCGAACAAATCTACTCCTGTTCAAGTTCAATTAATGTACCATAGAAATCTTTTGGGTGTAAGAAAATTACTGGTTTATTATGTGCCCCTATCTTAGGTGTTTCATCACCTAAAATTCGCACCCCATTTTTCTTAAGTTTGTCAACTGCCTTATTTATGTTCTTTACCTCAATGCATATATGGTGAATTGATCCGTTTTTGTTATTGTCTAAAAACTTGCTTATTGGAGAATTTTCTCCATAAGGGTGCATAAGCTCAATCTTTGTATTTTCTAATTCTATAAATACAACACTAACACCATGCTCATTGTAATCACAAATTTCAGAAACCTTCGCTCCTAAAACTTCTTTATACTTTTTTTTTGCAGCATTTAAGTCTGGAACTACTATGGCAACGTGATTAAATTTCGTAATCATTAGAATATTATAATCTAAATCCTAACAATCTCAACACAGGTTAGTGGTTTTAGTCCGATTTTGTCTTTTAAATAACCTCTTATCTGAATTTTGATTTCATTTCGCAAAACTTCGTCATCAATGGACTTGTTAGTTAAACTATTAACAGAATCAGATAGAATTTCACTAAGTTCGTTTTTATTAGTTTCTTCTAAGAATATCGATTTACTGTAGATTACTGGATCAGTCAACAATCTATCCTGAACACTCAATATCAAATTAACAAACACCTCACCATTGGTGGAGATAAAGTCCAAATCTTTTAAGAACTTGTGATCAATTGGAATAACTTTATTTCCTTTTAGTACGTTTCTCCCAAAATGCACCCTTGTTAGAATCTTTTTCGTAGAATCTTTATTTAATTTAACAAGATCTCCATTTTCGACCAGCAATTGATCCTTAATTCCACATTTTTTTGAGAATTTGATATGTTCATTTAGGTGCCTATATTCACCATGAATTGGAATCAATAAATCTGGCAAAACCATGTCATACATTTTTTTAAGCTCGCCTTTTGATGGATGTCCAGAAACATGAACTTTGGCATTAGAATCATCCAATAAAGTACAACCATTTCTTGAAACAACAGACTTGATCTGATTTATTCTTTTTTCGTTACCT